>JAFUPI010000017.1 GCA_017481285.1 Agathobacter sp.
AACTTTTGACAGACAGAATAAATCATAAAAGCAAGCAGAGTGCTTCTTAGAAATAAAGCGTTTTTCTTAACTGAGAGAAAATGCACGCAAAATACAGAGACATATATATTTCGAAATATAAAAATAAGGGCGTCGACAAATTTATATTTGCGACAGCCCCTTGTGAAATAGCATATGTTTTATAGTGAATGTTCTTCTAACCATCTCACAGCGTTCCAAGCGTATACTGCAGCTCCAAATGGCAATGCATTTTCATCGAACATAACCTTTGGATGATGCTGTGGGTAAATGTAGCCGTCAGAGGCTTTGCCGCCTGCAAGAGCCAGCATAATGGAAGGGACTTCCTGGCTGAAGTAAGCGAAGTCCTCAGAGCCTGTTGCTTTGCTGGATTTCTTGCTGTTAGAGCCGTCTTTGGATGAAGCAGCCATAGCTTCTAAATCCCCTTTGCTAAATGCCATCTGTGGTCCGAGGAGTTCTTTCGTGTAGCCTGTGATTTCCTTTGAAAGAGTGGCATCGTTTACGAGGGTAGGGCAGCCACTTGTAAATTTTAGTTCAGCGGTAGCACGATAAGCAGTTGCCACACTGGTGATGATTTCTTCCATGCGTTCTTTTAGATATGCACGGGTTTCTTCATCATAGGTACGGATAGTGCCACCCATAGTAGCGGTATCAGGAATGGCATTGGAAGCATTTCCTGCATGTATGGTGCCTATGGTGAGTACAGCCTCATCGGACATGGCCAGTTCACGACCATGAATCTCCTGCAATGCAAGGACAATATGAGAAGCAACCGTAATTGGATCAATCCCCATCTGAGGCATAGAACCATGACAGCCTTTGCCCTGAATATGGATTTCAAAATAATCTGCAGCAGGTGCACTCACACCGCCATCACACACGATAACAGAGCCCGTTTCAAAAGGCATGCCAGCTGTGATGTGAATCATAAGAGCTGCATCTGGAGTTGTATCGCGAAGGACACCTGCTTCAATCATATCCTTTGCACCTTCGAAGGTTTCTTCTGAAGGCTGGAAAAGAAGAATGACACGTCCGTTTAAATCAGGTTCCAGCTCTTTTAAGATACGAGCTGCCCCAAGGAGCATAGTGGTGTGGGTGTCATGTCCGCAAGCGTGCATGTTTCCATTGGTAGCTTTGAAATCAATATCTGCTTCTTCTTTGATAGGAAGGGCATCCATATCTGCACGAAGCAGAATGGTTTTGCCATTATTTGCATGACCGCAAGAGGCGATAAGACCGCATTTTCCATAGGAATTCGGTGCATATCCCATATGAGTCAGTTGTTCGTATACATATTGGTAAGTATCCTGCAAATCAAATCCAACCCCAGGATGGGTGTGGAGATAATGGCGGTGTGCTACCAATTCTTCACGTAAAGATTTTGCTTTTTCTAAAATATTGTTTGCTGTCATAAAAAGATTCTCCTAATTGAATCAGAATGATTGAATATATACAGATTGTACCCCATAAAGTAATTATTTTCCACAGGCTTTTCGCCTTTTTCCTTCAATCCCTTGATTTTTCGGTGTGTTTTTATTATCTTAATAAATAGGAATATATATTCATGCAAATGTTTGAACAGAGAGTGAGAAGACTTATGTATAATGTAGATGGATTTTTGTTTGAAGATGAAGCAACCGCGAAGCTTGCCCGCAAAGAAGAAGAAGGCATCCGTTTTATAAAGGAACGTACTGCTTTGGACAATCCAGAAGTGGTTTTGAAATTATATAAAAAATTATTGGAACAGGAGCTTTTCGTAACGCCAGTAGGAATTCGTTTCCTTACGGAATTGCAAAATATACTGCTGAGCTCTGTTTATATTGCAAGAGATGAAATACCACCAATTCCTGTGAAGGCGGCAGAAACTGCGGTGGCAGATTCGCCAGTAACTTCAGTGGAAAAAGCGGTGCAGAAGCCAGTGGAGGCTGTAAAAAAGGTAAATAAAAAGGTGGACGACAAGGTTGGGGGAAATTACAAGAAACCATTTTTCGTAGCATTGTTTTTCGCTATCGTTTTTGCCATTTCCGTCATCGGTATGTTTGCAATCAATGCCATTAGTGGGAATAATATAAATATCATTAACTACCGTGAGCAGCTTTTAAACGAATACTCTAGCTGGGAAGCCGAATTGAAAACGGAAGAAGAACGTTTGGAAAAATGGGAAGAACTCTTAGAAGAACGCGAAAATCAGCTCCGAGAAGATATGAATGGCGGCGAGTAGGTGTTCACATAATTTTCATAAATAAACACTAGTATAGAGAGGCTGTCACATGTGTTGTGTACGGCCTTTTGTTTTATAATATGCTACATGTGTTTGTCAAATGAGACAGATTGTAAGAAAGAAGAATTATTATGGAAAAAATCAAGATACTCGTTGTAGATGACGAGTCACGTATGCGAAAATTAGTAAGAGACTTTCTAGTGCGACAGGATTATGAAGTCTTCGAGGCAGCAGATGGCGAAGAGGCTTTAGATCTGTTTTATGAAGAGAAGGGAATTTCCCTCATCCTTTTAGATGTTATGATGCCGCGTCTCAACGGTTGGGAGGTAGTCAAGGAAATTCGGCAGACCTCTAAGGTGCCTATCATCATGCTCACTGCAAAAGCAGATGAAGAAGACGAGCTCCTGGGTTTTGAATTAGGTGTAGATGAATATATTTCAAAACCATTTTCACCTAAAATTTTGGTTGCACGCGTGGAAGCAATCCTTCGTCGTGCCAACAAAATCGGTGAAGCGGCTCAGACCAAAACGGTTGGAGGTATCACGATAGATAAAACTTCCCATACCGTTGCCATCGGCAACGAGAAAATTGAACTCAGCTACAAGGAATTTGAGCTTCTTGATTACTTTATGGAAAATCAGGGAATTGCTTTATCGCGTGATAAAATTCTGGATGCGGTATGGAATTATGATTACTTCGGAGATGCGAGAACAATTGATACGCACGTAAAGAAGCTGAGAGCCAAGTTAGGGGAAAAGGGAGAGTATATCCAGACTGTTTGGGGACTGGGGTATAAATTTAGTGTGGGAGAGTAGATTTTTAGCATCGTGCACAAATGAGAAGGTTAGAATTTGTAAAGGGTTCACAGAAAATTTTTTCATTTGCAAAGAATTGTTGCGAAGATTTGTATATCGATATAAAATGACGATGTCTTAATTGGTACAATTTCTTTTTGGTCTTGGTGTTCGCCATACAATCCCAAGAATAGCGAATGAAATACATAATGTGTACTATGCATACAAGCAATTCAGAAAAAGGAGAATGCGTATGGATAGAGAGAAAAACGAAAGAGGGGTGGAGTATATGTCAACAATGAAACCAATTCAGGCAACACCTGAACTTAGTGGTGAAGACGCAGAAAAGTTAATAAGAGATGTAAATAGAAAACCAACGAAAGAGGCGCTGGAGTGGAAGAAGTTGCTCCAGAGATGTTTAAAAGAGCTAAAAGAATAATGAGCTATTTAACGCTAGATGAGTATGAAGCTATAAACAAAGAGGTGAAATTAGTATCGATTAAAGATGTAGACGATGTTTCTAAATATTCATTTGATAGTAGTATCGTAGAATACAACAATTTTCTCAATATAGCGAAAGTATATGATGAGTTGGAAGTTAGCAAGACTTTTTTATTAATTCATAGAAAAACAGATGAGTTATTGGGATATATGACATTATCAGCTGATTCTATCAAATTGACTAAAGATGAAAAAGAAATGCATGATTTGTCAAAGATTCCTTATGCTGCGGTTCCTGCAATCAAGGTTGGTAAATTGGCTGTAAACCAAGATGTAAGCAATATTGTAAAAAGAAAAGGTTATGGTTCCTTTCTTCTTGATACTGCTAGAGGTCAAGCATTTGATATGAACGATATGGGTGTAGCCTGCCGATTTCTTACAGTAGATGCAGATATTGAATATAACCAGGACACGCCACAATTTTACGAGAAAAATGGATTTGTTGAGAATTTGAGCAACAAAAGCAGAAATCCAAAGCATACGATAAGTATGAGAAAAGATATAATGGTATAAAAGAAAAACTTCCTGTACATGGTGAGTGTACAGGAAGTTTTTTTGATAGTACTGATTAAAAATAAATCATACTACTACCATATATGGTAATCATGTGTTGGTTGTGTGTGTTAGAATAACACTAGGATTGACTGCACGTTGCGTGCAGTTGTAGGCTAAAAAATAAAGAAAATGTAAGGGGAATTTCAAATGAAGGTAAGTTTAGATTTCAAAAAAGGTGCAGAAGCACTTGCAGACGTGAAGAATAAAACCACGGAATTAGTTCAGAAAACATCTGAGACAGGAAAACAAGTAGCGGTAAATATAGCTGAAAATATACAGAAAAGTGCATTAGAGTTTTCGGAGAAGTCAAAAAATGATAGCTATGAGCGAAGATTAAAGAAGTATAATCCTTTGTTTCCTGAAAAATATCATAGTGAAAAATTTAATTTGCCAAATATGATTATAATTGTAGATGATGCAGTAAGAAGAGATATTGACGTATGTGAAGGTGCGATAGGTTGGTTGAGTAATCAAAAGGGAATGGAGGTATTACATCTTTACGATGAGTATATAAAGGAAAGTGGTATTCAATTCGTACCCGCACCAATTTGTGATGCAGCATATTATGTGGATCGATTTGATAGAAATCGTTTTATTCAAATAGAATGTATTTTCACAAAGGCTCATGAAGAACGAATGGCAGAGTTAAAGAATATTGCATATATGTTAGGTGCAAAATACTGTTCTATTGAGATAAGTGAAACTACTTCAAAGGTCGAAAATAAAAAGAAAAAAGTCGAAGCGAAAATTGGGACGAAAGGGATTAGTACATCCTCTCATGAAACAGTAGAACAAGAGAGTTCGTATGAAGGATATGTAAGTAGAAGTGGAAAAATAGAAGCCACTTTTGGTGGCAGTGATGAGGTAAAACGACCAGAGTTAAAATGGTTTATGCATGATGATACAATTAAAAGATTGATAGATATGCGTTGTGCAAATATAAATGCGATTAAATCAGAAACTTTAGTTTTGGAGGGAAGTTCTTCCGCAACTATGTCAAAAAAGACTGCGTGTGCGATTGATAATGCAGTCGGAAAAATTGGTGTAAGTGGAAATGCTAACATGGAAGGACAGGCTTTAAAAGAAGAACATAGTAAATTGATATTTAGGGTGGAGTTTTAAAATTAAGGGAGAATATACAAGATGAAAAATTTAGGCAAGAAACAAATGATAATAGTTGGAGCAATAGTAGTGGTTGTTCTAATGGTTGTGTTAATACTTATTGTAAGTCTACCAAAAGCAGGAGAAACAGAAGTAATTACCAAGTCGACATTAGAAAAGATAGTTAATATAAGTGAATTGTCTACATATGAATCGATTTATAACGGAATTGCAGTAGTTTATGATGAAAAGAAAGAAGATAAAATCGAGTACTATGTTTCATATGATGCAACAGTGAAAGCTGGAATTGATGTAAAAAAAATTGAATATGATGTTGATAATATTAATAAAACGATAGTAGTTAATATGCCTGAAGTAATGATTACTGATGTGACTGTTGAAATTACATCGCTAGATTATATATTTGTTAATGACAAAGCAAATACGTCAGGTGTATCGGATTCAGCATATAAAGCTTGTATAAAAGATGTTGAAAAAGAAAGCAAAGAAAAAGATACAATATTAGAGTTAGCAGAAGAAAGTGCAAAGAATATCATAAAAGCATTAATAAATCCTTTTATTGAGCAATGGGATGCAGAATATACGTTAGAGATTAGATAGGAGAAGAAAATGAAACGATTTTTTTTATTGTTTATTATAATAACAATGGTATTATCATGTGTGTCATGTGGTAAGGAAGATGCTACGATGATGGAGTTACAGGTTTCAGATATGCGTGAAATCTGTGAATTAGCAACAATGGATTGTTATTATCATAATGTTGCTAAATTTAATCACAAAAATGCAGAAACTTTTTTGTGGTTTTCAAAAGATAAGCATTTTTGGGTGGAATATGAAGGTATTGTAACATTAGGTATAGATGCATCAAAAGTAACAATTGTTGTAGATGATAATAAAGTAACTATAACAATTCCAAAAGCAGAAGTGTTAGGGTGTAAAGTGGATGAAACATCATTATCAAAGGATTCATTCATTGTAGATAAAGATTCTGCAAAAATTACTGCGGAAGATGAGAAAGCTGCGTTTAAGGAAGCTGAGAAGATTATGCTGGAAAAAACATCTCAAGATGAAACATTATTAGCACAGGCACAACAAAGAGCGAAGGTACTTATAGAAGAATATGTGAAGAATATGGGAGAATGTGTTGGTATTGAATATAAGATCGTATGGAAATATTTAGAATAATTATGGACAGTGTAGTGTTATAAGAAAGTCTGAGGCTATGGATTCAGAATTTATTATTTCTCTCGCGAAAAAACCATTTCCTCATACGAGGAAATGGTTTTTTGTTGTCAATTTATCCACAGAAAAAGATGTTGACTGCACGTTGCGTGCAATTTTAGGCTAGAGGAGGTAGAAAGGTGGATGACATGACATTACGAGAGATATGTGTAGCTGCGGGTGTAACGAGGCGTGCAGTACAAGGGTACGAAAAAGCGGGTCTTGTGGCTCCAACTGGAAAGACTCCCCGTGGTTATTTGCTATATGATTTGAGTTCACAGGAACGGATTAAATTGATACGTCTTTATCAACAGCTTGGTTTTTCAATTAAAGAGATAAAAGAGATTATTGACGCGCCAAGTGAAATGAAAAAGGAAGCAATAGAAGATAGAATTGAAAAATTGAGAGAAGAAGGAAAGAATATTGAAAGCCTTATTGAGAAGGCTTATGAATTAATGGAAAATTTTTAATTGTGAATTGACAATAATGTCATTTCCTCAAAGATTATTATAGGGTATATGAGAAAACTCCGTAAAACTAACATTTTTACGGAGTTTTGTTTTTGCACAAGTTTCTACAACTGTGAATTTTCTGTGTATTCCACCACTATCCCCTAAAAGTATGTTATAATAATATCAAAATGTAGATGTATGCTACAAACCAGTAGGCAAAGGAAAACCACCATGAAGAAAAAAGTTTCTTTATCCATAAAATTAACAGTGACTATGCTGCTCCTTTTGGCGGGAATCATCGGTTTATGCTGGATTCTAAACCACACCTTTTTGGAGCAGTTCTATATGTATGATAAGCAGAAAAGTCTTTTGGAGACCTTTGAAGTTTTACATGAGGCTAGAGAAGATGGCGTGCTCAGTTCAGATGAATTTGACGTAACCTTTGAGAATCTCTGTGCAAAGGAGAATCTAAGTATTCTGGTCGTGGACGCAGAGGCAAAAGTGGTTCGTTCTTCTGTAATGGATCAGTCTATGCTTTTTATGCAACTGCAGGATTTGTTAAGAGGAGATGCACCATTTGCCCAGTCACAGGTGCTTGTAAGTACGGAGGAATACACAATTTTGCGTCAAAATGATCATAGACTGCAATCGGACTTTATCGTACTTTGGGGGCAATTGGGAGACGGTGACAGCTTCGTTTACATCCGTTCCGCCTTGGAGAGTATTCGTGAGAGTGCTCGCATAACGAACCAGTTTTTCATCATTGTGGGCTTGTTTGGAATGGCGGTAGGTGCTGTGGTGATTTTCTTTATTTCCCGCACGATTTCTAAGCCAATGCAGGAGTTGAAGGATGTGTCCAAGTCCATGGCGGATTTGAAATTCGAAGTGAAATATGAGCCAAAGCAGCAGGATAGCACTGAGGTGGCAGAACTGGGCGAGCATATGAATTTCCTGTCACAGACCTTAGAGAAGACCATCTCTGATTTAAAAGTAGCAAATAATGAATTGCAGAAGGATATTGAGAAAAAAGAGCAGATTGATGAAATGCGAAAGGAATTTCTTTCCAACGTGTCTCATGAGCTAAAAACACCAATCGCTTTGATTCAGGGCTATGCAGAAGGTTTGAAAGAAAATATCAACGAAGACACGGAGAGTAAGGATTTCTACTGTGATGTTATTATGGATGAATCGGATAAGATGAATCGCATGGTAAAGAAACTGCTTACTTTAAATCAATTAGAATTTGGCAATGACGTCGTAGAGATGACTCGATTTAATATTACAGAGATGATAGCAGGAATGGTTCAGACGAACCAATTGTTGGCTGCACAGGATGATATCGACATTGTTTTTGATGAAAAGGAACCTGTTTATGTATGGGGCGATGAATTTAAGGTGGAAGAGGTGCTTACAAATTATTTGAGCAACGCACTGCACCATGTGGCTGGTGAGAAACAGATACGAATTTCTTTCGAGCAAAAGGATGAGCTCCTGCGTGTGAAGGTATTCAATACGGGTAATCCAATTCCGGAGGAGGAACTGGACAAAATCTGGGTGAAATTTTACAAGGTTGACAAGGCTCGTACCCGCGAATATGGTGGCAGTGGTATTGGATTGTCCATCGTAAAAGCGATTATGGATTCTATGAATCGCCAATGTGGTGCAAGAAATATGGAAAATGGAGTAGAATTTTGGTTTGAATTGGAAAATAATTGTACAAATAGTTGTACAATTTCTTGAAATGTGGTACGATAAATAGAAGATTTTTGGTGATATTTTATAGGAGTCGCTATGAAAAAATTCAAAAGATATCTATGTATCGTTGTCGCAGGGATGATGTTGTTGCTAACTGGCTGTGGGAAAGAGCTTTATGAGCTGACTGCAGAGGAAGAAAATCTAATCATTCACTCAGCGGCATACTTTGTTGCAAAACATAATATACAGCAGAAAGATGGCGTGAATGGTTATCCACTTCCGGATAGTTTTGAGGAGGAAGAAACCGAATCTGAATCGGAGTCAGAATCTGAAACAGAATCAGAGAGTGGTGGAAACGGTTCTGGTGGAGAAACAGAAAAGCCTAAGCCATCGGAAGATATGGTAACTTTGGCAGAATTGATAGGGCATGCAAAGGACATTAAGGTAACTTACGAAGGTAGTTCTATTACGAATGCTTACATGGAAGGTTCGGCATATTTTGTAGATGCAGAGCCAGGAAAAACCTTTTATGTTATGAAGTTCAAGCTGACTAATACGACAGATGCAGATGTGGAAGTCAATAATGCTCAGAAAAGCCCAGTCGTAAGACTTGTAACAGATGCAGTGAAAGTCAAATCAGAAGTTACTTTCTTAGCGAGTGATTTTTCAACCTATCAAGGGACGATAGAGGCTGGCGAATCAGTAGAAACTATCCTGTTATTTGAGGTTTCAGATACAGTGGCGGACAAAATTAAGGAGCCGACACTGCAAATTACGGTGGGCAATTCGACAAAAACCATAAAATTGTAAAAAAATTTAAAAAAATTACTACAAAATGTATAACAATATGTTATAATGTACCATATAGATGATTTTGGGAGGGAACTTATGGATACTAATATTTTATTAGAGTCTGGGACAAACGAACTGGAGATACTTGAATTTGCATTAGGAGATAACCATTACGGTATCAACGTTGCTAAGATTAAAGAAATTTTACAATACTCACAGGTGACACCTGTTCCTAATTCGCATCCAAGCGTAGAAGGAATTTTTATGCCACGTGATGTAATGATTACGGTTATTAATCTTAGAAGATGTCTTGGTATGCCAGACCCAGAAGTCGATGGTCTCTTTATTATTACAAACTTTAATAAATTGAATGTTGCGTTCCATGTGGATCAGGTAATTGGTATTCATAGAGTTTCTTGGGAAGAAATTATCAAACCAGATTCTACAATTAATGGCGAAAATGGAAGCGTTTCTACAGGCGTTATCAAGATGAATGACAGACTTGTAGTTATCTTAGATTTTGAATCTATTGTTTCAAGCATCAGCCCTGAAACAGGACTTCGTACTGCAGATATTGACAATCTTCAGGCAAGAGACAGAAGTGATTCTCGTATTCTTATTGCAGAGGATTCACCACTTCTTAGCAAGCTGATTACAGACTGCTTGAAGAAGGCTGGATATCAGGATTTGATTGTTACGAATAATGGCCAGGAAGCATGGGATAAGATTTGTGAAATGAAGAAGAATGGTACATTGATTGGTGGTGTTCAGTGTATTATCACAGATATCGAAATGCCACAGATGGATGGACATCGTCTTACAAAGCTTTGCAAGTCCGATGATACAATTAAGCAGATTCCACTTGTTATTTTCTCATCTCTCGTTAATGAAGAAATGAGACGTAAAGGGGAACAGCTTGGAGCAGATGCACAGTTGACAAAACCTGAAATCGGAATGCTGGTTGATGCAATTGACCGTTTGATTGCTGAATCAGGAGTCTAATTTAGTTTTGTAAATTAAGGGATGTGATGAAACTGTCACATCCCTTTATGACATTTATTATATTTATTTTTACGGAGAAACATTATGGGAAAGATGCCGGCAGAAGATTATCTCGATAAGTTGCTAAATTCTGTGAATGATGAAAAGGCTAGAAAAGAAAAATTTAAAGAGACAGCAAAGATGCTGGATGATGCGATGAGTTTCTGGGAATCCAAAGGGACATATTTGGATTTTGAGGAATTGCCTGAAAGACAGCAGGCGGTTAGGGAAGAGAGAAAGTCAGAACAGGAAAATATTTTAGATGCTTTGTTATCAAGTGCACAAAATACGGAATTTGGTATGAATAAGCGTAAACCTGATTCAAATCCAATGTATTCTCGTCGTGTTTCTAAGTCGGAAGCAGATTTTTTGAAGGAATTTGAGGCGGAATTAGCAGGTGGAGAAGATGATTTTGCAGATTTGTTCGCTTCATTTGAGACAGAGGAAAGCTTAGAATCGAAAATTGAACCAGAAGATCGATTGGAAACAGAGGATATCCATGCTGCACATGAGGTATATGAAGACAGCGAAGAAGACAGCTTTATGCTGGGTGATATGGATTTGGCATCCCTGGTGAATGAGGCTGCAGGTGTTATGGCGGAAGCTTCGGAAGAAACTGCTCCAGAACCACCGGTATCGGAAGAAGTTCCAATGGATGTGGTTTCCATGGACGAGATTCCAGTGGATGTGTTTGAAGATCTGTTCGGTGGAGAAGATGGACTTGATTTAGCAGAAAGTGTACCAATGCAGAATGAATCAGAAGGAATCGATTTAGGTAATCTAGGCGAAGATGACCTGATGAGTCTTTTGGCAGGCACAGATGATTTGGCGGATATTGGAAATATGCTATCACAAAGTGAAGCAACAGAGATTCCGCTGGAAGAAATGGATGCGTTTACTGTATTTGCTGAAAATGAAATGTCTGCACAACAGATATCAGCAGAGCCAGCGACAGCAGATTCTGGTGAAAAAAACAAAGGGAAAAAAGATAAAAAGGGTGGTTTAATCGGAAAACTGAAAGCTATCTTAGGAAGCCTTATGAAGGATGACGAAGAGGATGAAGTTGAACTTAAACCAGCGAAAAATCCTACCGCAGAGGCATTAGCTGGTGAAAATGCAGATATTCTTGCGGAATTAGATGCTTTGGAAGAAAAACCATCTAAGAAGGGTAAGAAGAAAAAAGAGAAAAAAGAAAAGAAACCGAAAAAAGAAAAAGCACCGAAAAAACCAAAGGCTCCAAAGGCACCAAAACCAAAGAAAGAGAAGAAACCAAAGGTAGTGGACAATACACCTCCGCTTCCAAAGGGACCAGTATTTATGATTTGGCTCATGGCTGCATCTCTTGTAGCATTGGTTATTTTGGGTGTGAATTTGTTGAAATACAATACGCCAATTGCGAATGCGAAGAATTTGCAGAATCAGGGACATTATGCAGAAGCTTTTGCAGAATTAAGTGGTTTGGAAATTAAAGAAAAAGATATGGAACTCTACAACCGTCTTGCTGTTTTGTCAACGGTAGATAGCGAATTGGATGCTTATGCAGCATTTGAAAAGGCAGAGATAAAAGATAAGGCGTTTGACTCTTTGATTTGTGCGGCAGGAAGATGTTATATCAATGAAGACAATGCAGATGTTTATGGTTGTCTGGGACAGTTGGAAACATTAAAGAGAACTGTTTCGAACGAGTTAGAGCAGAAGTATAATATGACATATGAAGAAGCGATTGAGATGTACACGATTCGTGATAGAGATGATTACACCATCGCTTTATACAAGAAATTAACAGAACTAGGAATTGATTGGGAATAATGGTAGCAATAATTGATTACAACGCGGGAAATTTGAAAAGTGTAGAAAAAGCACTTGCGGCAGTGGGACAGGAAAGTGTGATTACGAGAGATTTTCATGAGATACTGTCTGCGGACCATGTAATTTTACCAGGCGTAGGTGCTTTTGGTGAAGCAATGGACCAGTTGAAGAAATACGAGCTGCACAAGGTAATCCGCGAGGTAGTTGATGCAAAGATTCCTTTTTTGGGAATCTGCTTAGGACTTCAACTTTTGTTTGAAGGCAGTGATGAAAGCCAGGGCGTGGAAGGGCTCCAGGTTTTGGATGGACAGATTCTTCGAATTCCGGACAAAGAGGG
The DNA here is from genome assembly GCA_017481285.1 of Agathobacter sp. GTDB lineage: Bacteria > Bacillota > Clostridia > Lachnospirales > Lachnospiraceae > Roseburia. The sequence continues at coordinate 12,559 of JAFUPI010000017.1, forward strand.
ACTTAAGATACCGCATATTGGATGGAATTCCTTGGAGTTGCAGAATGATGGACGTTTGTTTCAGGGAATGAGACAGAATCCATATGTGTATTTTGTGCACTCTTATTATCTAAAGGCAGCTGACGAGTCAATCGTTAAAGCGACCTGTGATTATAGTACCTGTATTCATGCTTCGGTGGAAAAGGACAATGTGTTTGCATGTCAGTTCCACCCAGAAAAGAGTAGTGATGTGGGGCTTTCGATTTTGAAAAATTTTACACAGATTGAGGGAGGTCGATAATATGTTTACCAAGAGAATTATCCCTTGTCTGGATGTAAATGGCGGACGTGTGGTAAAAGGTGTAAATTTCGTGAATTTAGTCGATGCAGGAGATCCAGTAGCCATCGCTGCAGCTTATGATAAGGCTGGGGCGGATGAATTGGTCTTTTTGGATATCACAGCATCTTCCGATAATCGTGGTACGGTTGTGGATATGGTTCGCCGCGTGGCAGAAAAGGTGTTTATTCCATTCACGGTTGGTGGTGGGATTCGTACCGTAGAGGATTTCAAGGTGCTGCTTCGCGAAGGTGCAGATAAGATTTCGATTAATTCATCTGCGATAAATACACCAGAGCTTATCAGCAATGCAGCAGATCGTTTCGGCAGTCAGTGCGTGGTAGTTGCGATTGATGCCCGCCGCCGTGAGGATGGCAGTGGCTGGAATGTGTATAAAAATGGCGGTCGTATTGATACAGGCTTGGATGCAATCGAATGGGCAATGAAAGCTGATAAAATGGGGGCTGGAGAAATCCTCCTTACCAGTATGGATTGCGATGGGACAAAGGCAGGTTATGATATTGAGTTGACCCGTCTGATTTCCCAGAATGTTTCGATTCCGGTAATTGCCTCAGGTGGAGCAGGCACGAAGGAACATTTTTATGATGCACTTACAGATGGATGTGCAGATGCAGCTTTGGCAGCGTCCTTGTTCCATTTTAAAGAATTGGAAATTATGGATCTGAAAGAATATCTGGCAGGAAGAGGCGTATCGGTTAGACGCTAGAGATTTTATTTTCAATCTACTTAAGAAATTAACAAAAATATCCGATATAGGAAGAGAATAGATATGGCAATGCTTACCAATGATTGGGCTAAAGCTTTGGATGGCGAGTTCAAAAAGCCCTATTACAGAGATTTATACAATTTTGTAAAAGATGAATATGCAAAGACTACCATCTATCCACCAGCAGAGGATATCTTTAATGCCTTGCATTATACTCCCCTTAGTGAGGTAAAAGTAGTTATTTTGGGGCAGGACCCATATCACAATGTGAATCAGGCTCACGGCTTATGCTTTTCTGTATTGCCATCACAGCCGGAAATTCCGCCTTCTTTGCAAAATATATACAGGGAACTGGAAGCAGATTTGGGATGTAAGATTCCAAATAATGGTTATTTAGAGAAATGGGCGAAGCAGGGCGTGCTGATGCTCAATACGGTGCTTACCGTACGAGCACATCAGGCAAATTCCCACCAGAATAAGGGCTGGGAACAGTTCACAGATGCCATTATCCGAGAAGTAAATAAAATTGACAGACCTGTGGTGTACCTTCTTTGGGGTAGACCTGCACAAAGTAAGATTTCAATGCTTGATAATCCTAAGCATTTGATTTTAAAAGCGCCTCATCCAAGTCCACTTTCGGCATATCGTGGATTTTTCGGATGCAAACATTTTAGCCAGACAAATGATTTCCTTACTTCCAATGGATTGGAAGCGATTGACTGGCAGATTCAAGATATCTAAAGGAATAGATAGGAAGAAAGGAGCGATGTTATGTCAACAATTAATGGTTTTGATTCAAATTCGATGAGCTCGCTGTTTTCCAGCATGGGAACCAGTAGTACCAGTTCTTCGTCGGATGGCTTATACGGAATCAATCTTTCGGACTATGCCAGCATCAAAAATGGTTCGTACGGAAAATTGATGAAGTCTTATTATGCGATGGATGAAGAAGCATCTACCAAGGATAAGAAGTCGAAAAACGATACGGATGATACGGATGCAACGATTCGTAGTATTAAGAGTGCGTCCGATGATTTGAAGGATAGCGCTGCTGCGTTATATTCGTCCAAAGGCTTGTTTGCACAGGATGCAAATGGTGAATATGATATGGATGCGATTTATGAGAAAGTAAATGCATTTATCGAAGACTACAATTCTATGATTGGAAGTGTAGGTTCGGCAGAAACCGAAAGTATTGCGAAAGCTGGTGGAAATATTGTAAATGCTACTTCTAACAATATGGATATGTTGTCAAAGCTTGGCATTTCTGTTAGCGGTGCAGATTTTACCCTTTCTATCGATAAAGAAAAATTTATGAAATCAAACATCTCAGATGTAAAGAGTATGTTTAGTGGAGTGGGCTCCTTTGCATATCAGGTAGGAGCGAAGGCTTCTCGTATTTATACGATGGTAGAAGACAAGGTTTCTTCTGGAAGTGCTTATAAATCCAGCAAGAGCGAAACTTCCAATAGTACATCAAAAGATACTGCCAATACGATTGCAAAAATCAAAGAGCGGGCGGATGATTTGATTGCTACAGGTACAGATCTTTATAAGAATAGAGACTTATTTGATAAGGATTATGATGGCGAGTACAATACCAATGAAATCGTAGAAGAAATCGGTGCATTTATCAAGGATTATAACGATTTGATTATCAGTGCAGAAAATACCAAGAGTTCTGGTATTGAGAGTGCCATGAAGACTTTGGAAAGTATCACAGATGCATATAAAAAAGATTTAGCGTCAATCGGAATTACAGTGGACAAAGAAGACGGTACATTGAGTTTCGATGAAGAAAGTTTCTTGAATTCAGATATGAAAGATGTGAAGTCCTTGTTTATTGGTACGGGTTCATTTACATATCAAGCCACAGTTAAGGCTACCATGGTAGCAAATCAGGCTGAAACAGAGGCGAATAAATCTAATACCTATACAGATAATGCGACCTACGGAAATAACTACAATACAGGTAGCATTTTCGATGGAACAATTTAAAATAGTACTTATTTAGCCAAACTTCATGACTAAAAACAAAAGACTGGTGCAAGTGAACTTGCCCAGTCTTTATTTTTATCCATTTGCATGGCTAAATAGTTTCAGCATATTATTCATTATCTTCATCAAGATTTACATTATATACCGTACGCTTACGAGCCATAACATCACTTTCGAGATATTCATCGTAAGTGGTCATCTTATCGATGAAGCTTCCGTCTGGAAGGAATTCGATAATACGGTTTGCGGTTGTCTGAACTACCTGGTGGTCACGACATGAGAAGAGGATAACACCAGAGAATTTCATCATACCGTTGTTGAGTGCTGTGATGGATTCCATATCTAAGTGGTCAGTTGGTTCGTCAAACATGAGAACGTTTGCTGCCTGAATCATCATACGAGAGAGCAGTACACGTACTTTTTCGCCACCGGAAAGGACACGCATTTTCTTAACACCGTCTTCGCCGGCGAAAAGCATACGTCCTAAGAAACCACGTACATAAGTAGCATCCTTGATTTCTGAGTAGCCAGTTAACCAGTCAACGATAAGTTCATCTGTATCGAAGATTTCGGTATTGTCCTTAGGGAAGTAAGCCTGGCTTGTAGTGATTCCCCATTTGTAAGAACCTTCGTCTGGTTCCATTTCTCCTGCAAGGATTTTGAAGAAGGTAGTTTTTGCAAGTTCGTTACCACCTACAAAAGCGATTTTGTCTTCACGTCCTACAACGAAAGAAATATTGTCTAATACTTTTACACCATCGATTGTTTTTGAAATACCTTCAACAGTAAGAACTTCGTTACCGATGTCACGCTGTGGGCGGAAATCGATGTATGGGTATTTACGGCTGGATGGTTTGATTTCGTCCAGCTGAATTTTTTCTAATGCACGCTTACGAGAAGTAGCCTGTTTTGATTTAGAAGCGTTCGCAGAGAAGCGGGAAATGAATTCCTGTAATTCTTTGATTTTTTCTTCTTTCTTCTTGTTTGCTTCCTTCATCTGGCGAACAAGTAACTGACTGGATTCGTACCAGAAGTCGTAGTTACCAGCGTAGAGCTGAATCTTGCCGTAGTCCATATCTGCGATATGTGTACAAACTTTATTTAAGAAGTAACGGTCGTGAGATACAACTACTACAGTGTTTTCAAAGTTGATTAAGAATTCTTCTAACCATGCAATAGCATCCAAATCCAAGTGGTTGGTAGGTTCGTCGAGAAGAAGGATGTCTGGGTTACCAAACAATGCCTGTGCTAAGAGAACCTTAACCTTTAATGCACCTGGCATATCTGCCATAAGTGTGTAATGATATTCTGTTTCAATGCCAAGACCATTTAAGAGGGTAGCAGCATCTGATTCTGCGTTCCAGCCATCCATTTCTGCAAATTCTGCTTCTAATTCGCTGGCACGGATACCGTCTTCATCTGTGAAGTCTTCCTTCATGTAGATAGCATCTTTTTCTTTCATAATGTCATAGAGACGTTTGTTACCCATGATAACAGTATCAAGAACAGGAAACTCATCATATTTGAAGTGGTCCTGCTGTAAGAAAGATAAACGCTGACCAGGAGTGATGATGATATCACCATTGGTAGGTTCTAACTGTCCTGACATGATTTTTAAGAATGTGGATTTACCTGCTCCATTGGCACCGATAAGGCCGTAGCAGTTTCCTTCTGTAAATTTGATATTAACGTCTTCGAAAAGTGCTTTTTTTCCAAGGCGTAAAGTAATGTTGCTTGCTTGAATCATTGATTATGTCCTCCGATTTGGAACCTTTCTTTTGTAAAAGAAGGGTTCTTTTTATACTTATTTATTATAGACACCGCTATCTATTTTACCGATTTATCCATTTTTTGCAAGCCTTTTTCCAGTTTTCAGTAATGCATTGGTAAAAATACAAATAAAAACGTGAAATTACTTGATTTTTTCGGTAAAAACTCCTATATTATTAGTTATAGACATTGTATACTTGCAGGAATTGGGGGATACAAAATTGTCACAAATTTGAACATAAATTTATAGGAGGTATAAACCCATGAAACGTTCAATGAAAACTATGGATGGTAACCATGCAGCAGCGCACGTGTCTTATGCTTACACAGACGTTGCAGCTATCTATCCTATTACACCATCATCTGTTATGGCCGAAGCAACAGATGAATGGGCAACAGCTGGAAGAAAGAACATTTTCGGACAGACTGTTCAGGTTACAGAAATGCAGTCAGAAGCTGGTGCAGCTGGTACTGTACATGGATCTTTAACAGCAGGTGCTTTAACTACAACATTTACAGCATCTCAGGGTCTCTTACTTATGATTCCTAACCTTTACAAGGTTGCTGGTGAAAGACTTCCAGGCGTATTCAACGTATCTGCACGTTGTGTAGCTTCACACGCATTAAACATTTTCGGTGATCACTCAGACGTTATGGCTTGCCGTCAGACAGGCTGTGCTATGCTTTGTGAATCATCTGTACAGGAAGTTATGGACTTAACTCCAGTTGCTCATATCGCAGCAATTGAAGGACGCGTTCCATTCATCAACTTCTTCGATGGTTTCCGTACATCTCACGAAATCCAGAAGATCGAAACATGGGATTACGAAGATCTTAAAGATATGGTAGATATGAATGCAATCGACGAATTCCGTAAGAATGCATTAAATCCAAACCATCCATGTGAAATGGGCTCAGCTCAGAACCCAGACCTTTTCTTCCAGTCAAGAGAAGCTTGTAACTCTACATACGATGCACTTCCAGCTAAAGTTCAGGAAGCTATGGACAGAGTTAATGCTAAGATTGGTACAAACTACAAATTATTCAACTACCATGGTGCTCCAGATGCTGAAAAAGTTATCATCGCTATGGGTTCAGTTTGTGAAACAATCGACGAAACAGTTGATTACTTAATTTCAAAAGGTGAAAAAGTTGGTGTTGTTAAAGTTCGTCTTTACAGACCATTCGTAAACGCTGCTTTAATCGAAGCTATTCCAGATACAGTTAAATCTATCTCAGTTATGGATAGAACAAAAGAACCAGGTGCTTATGCAGAACCATTATACTTAGACGTAGTTGCTGCATTACGTGGAACAAAATTCGAAGGCGTTAAATTAACAAGAGGTCGTTATGGTTTAGGTTCTAAAGATACTACACCAGGACAGATTATCTCTGTATTCAGAAACGAAGAAAAAGAATTATTCACAATCGGTATTATCGATGACGTTACAAATCTTTCTCTCGAAGTTAAAGAAAACCCAGTTACAACTCCAGAAGGAACAACAAACTGTAAGTTCTGGGGACTTGGTGCTGACGGTACTGTAGGTGCTAATAAGAACTCTATCAAGATTATCGGTGATAACACAGATATGTACGCTCAGGCATACTTTGATTATGACTCAAAGAAATCTGGTGGTGTTACTATTTCTCACTTACGTTTTGGACATACTCCAATCCGTTCAACATACCTTATTTCTCAGGCTAACTTCGTAGCTTGTCATTGTACAGCTTACATCTACAAATACAACATGGTTCAGGATCTTGTACCAGGCGGCACATTCCTCTTCAATACACCATGGACAGTAGAAGAATTAGATGAAAAGCTTCCAGGACAGGTTAAGAGATATATCGCTGAAAATAATATCAACTTCTACATCATTGATGGTGTTAAGATTGGTAAAGAAATCGGACTTGGAAAACGTATCAATACAATTCTCCAGTCAGCTTTCTTCTCATTAACAAAACTTATCCCAGAAGCAGAAGTTATGCAGTTAATGAAAGATGCAGCTACTCGTTCTTAC
>JAFUPI010000001.1 GCA_017481285.1 Agathobacter sp.
ACGAGAAGGTGTTCTTGCTCAAATTAATTCCGGGAATTACACCTGAAATTTTGAAATACATTTTTGAGCATTATGATGCAGTTATCGTGGAAAGTTTCGGCGTGGGAGGAATTCCAAAATCCATTTCCGAAGATTTCTATGGGCTTTGCAGACAATATCCAGAAAAAACCATTGTTATGGCGACCCAGGTAGCTCATGAGGGCAGCGATATGACGGTTTATGAAGTAGGAAATGAGATGAAAGCTAGATGTAATTTCTTAGAATCCTATGATATGACACTGGAATCCGTGATTGCAAAAACCATGTGGATGCTGGCGAATCAGGAGATTTCAAAAGCGAATCAGGAAGATATTTTTTACAAAAATATCAACTATGATGTTATCTTTGGAAAGAACAGAAAATGTTAGTGGGAATATCGACTAAAATTTACGAAAATTTTTAGTGAGTTTTCCAATTCACAACCCCTTGAATATGAAATATAATAGTATTTGGTAAATGCTAATCTATTTCACATTTGAGGGGACTTTTTATTATGAAAACATTGCAGACATACAATGGAAATGATCTTGGTGCTGTTTATTCGAAACAGAATACACATTTTCGCTTATGGGCACCAACAGCAGAACGCGTACAAATTTGTTTCTATGCCACAGGGGACGGCGGAGAAGCAGTGGAAGTAAAAGATATGCAACCAGATGAAGGTGGCACATGGGTATATGCAAAGAGCGGTGATTTACATCAGCTTTATTATACATATTTAGTTACCGTAAATGGTCAGGAACAGGAAACCAACGACCCTTACGGTAAAGCAACAGGGGTAAATGGTAAGAGAAGCATGGTGGTAAATTTGGAAAAGACCAATCCAGAAGGCTTCGAAGATGACCATGGACCAGAAGTGAAGAAATGGACCGATATCGTGGTATACGAATTATCTGTTTTAGATACGACATCTGCTGAAAACAGCGGTGTAGTAAACAAAGGAAAATATATCGGCCTTACCGAAACCGGTACCAAGACTCCAGAAGGTATTCCAACTGGTTTAGACCATATCTTAGATTTAGGTGTAACTCATGTTCAGATTATGCCAAGCTATGATTTTGGTAGTATCGATGAAAGTAAGCCAGAAGAACCACAGTATAACTGGGGCTATGACCCAATCAACTACAATGTTCCAGAAGGTTCTTTCTCCACAGATCCATTCCACGGAGAAGTTCGTATTAAAGAATACAAAGAAATGGTACAGTCTTTCCACAAACATGGACTGGGCGTTATCATGGACGTAGTATATAACCATACGTATGATATCGAAAACAACTGTTTCCAGAAATGTGTACCAGATTATTATTATAGAATAACTGAAGATGGCGAATATTCTGATGCATCTGCGTGCGGCAACGAGGTAGCATCTGACCATCCAATGGTTCGCAAATTCATCATTGATTCCTTGAAATACTGGGTAAGCGAATATCATATCGATGGTTTCCGCTTTGACTTAATGGGCGTATTAGATATCGAAACCATGAATCAGGCAGCAGTAGAACTGAAGAAAATCAATCCTTCTATCATCATTTATGGCGAAGGCTGGACAGGTGGCCCATCTACCATTCCAGACGAAGAACGAGCACTCAAATGCAATGTACCTGCACTCGTAGATGTAGGTGCATTCTCAGATGATATTCGTGATGCGGTTCGCGGCGACGTATTTATCGAAGAAGAAATCGGTTTCATCAGCGGCAGACAGAATATGGAAAATGATATCCGTTACTCTGTAGTTGGTGCAACCAGACATCCAGAAGTAGATTATGATGCATACGAATACAGCGAAGGTCCATGGGCGAAGAATCCAGTAGACATCGTAAACTATGTATCCTGCCATGATAATCTCACCCTTTGGGACAAAATCAGTGTATCTTGTCCAAAGGCTACCAGAGAAGAAAAACTGGCGATGAACCGTTTGGCGACCGCAATGGTATTTACTGCACAGGGTATTCCATTCTTCTTATCTGGTGAAGAATTTGCCCGTACCAAGCCAATCGAAGGTACTGATAAGGTTGCAGAAAACAGCTATAATCTGCCATTCTACACCAATGTTATGCGTTACGAAAGTGTAGAAGAAAACAGAGAATTGTATGAATACTACAAAGGTTTGATTGCATTTAGAAAAGCACATGAAGGTCTTCGTTTCGGAACTACAGAAGAAGTGCAGAAGGCATTACACTTCGTAGACGGTATGCCAAAGAATGTAGTAGCATTCACCATCAAGACGGACGAAGAAACCATCTTTGTAGCATATAATGCAAACAAAAAAGCTGTGAAGATTGATTTGCCAGAAAAAGCAGAATGGCAGATTTGTGTAGATAATGACAAAGCATCTAAAGATGCACTTCGTACACTTACAGCACAAGATGCGAAGGTTGAAGTACAGGGTGTGGCTTGTTTGGTAGCAGTTATGGAGGAAAAATGATTTGTCCATATTGTAATGATGAAATGGAATTAGGTGTTATTCAAAGTCAACACGAAATCAATTGGAGTAACAAACGGAGATTTTTGTCATCTTCGGCAATCAATGACGATGTAGTTGTATTGTCTGAGTTTTCTTTTTTAAGAGGGAGTGTTGTTGAAGCATATTTATGCCGTAAGTGTAGAAAAGTCATGATTGATTTTGATGACTCGGACAAAGAATAGTTCGAAGCTAATCAGCAAGGTACTGATTGGACAGTTGGTTACGCCACAGAAGAGCGAAATGTGTAGATGATATCAAAGCTTCCGTAGATGCACTTCGTACACTTACAGCACAAGATGCGAAGGTTGAAGTACAGGGTGTGGCTTGTTTGGTAGCAGTAGTGAAATAAAATATAATTCATTAGGGACATTTCTCATTTGAGAGATGTCTCTTTTTTGTTATTTATGTACAAAATGAACGCCTGATTTTTTACGTTGTTAGTACCTTATATGGTAATAATGATTAAATTTCATATGATATAATAAATCAAAAGAAGAGGGAACTGTATGAATAAGCTATCAGGTTAGATAATCATATAGAAAGAGGTGGTTCCAGTGGTGAGATAGTATATGGTTGTGATAGTTTGAGACTTGTGATAATAGGAGAAATAGAATATGAAGAATTATACGAGACATATTGGGGGATATTGTTAGTTGTAATGTTATTTGGTGCGTTAACCAATAATGCATATGCACAGTTAAGTGAAAATCAGACAGAAACGATTCAGCTACAAGATGAAGCATTAATAAATACATATGTGGAAAGGGTCAATAGTGAACAGTGGATGAATCTGCCAGAACTGTTTTGTGCAGAGCAAGAAGCAGTTATATTAGCTGTTTTAAGCGAGGAGAGTAATAAGACTGAAAATGTAGGGATATATAATGTTACCAATATTAATGCTTATACGATGTATGAAATTGATGATTATGCCGAAGATGAATATAGTAATTATTGTGATGTAGCAGAATATTTGTTACATTTAGATTGTAACGTTAAGGAGTCTAATCTGTTTTTTAAAGAGGATGATAATTATTTTAGATTAGTAACTGGTACACAAGGCGGTTCTAGAAAAATCTTAGAATTATCAGTAGCACCTGATGTTCTGTTGGAAAAAATTGTTGAGGCGGGTAGTGCAATTGTTTCGGTTGAGGATTTGACAGAATATACGGATGCAAGAAGTGAAGTCGTAAATAGTATGGATGATTTTGAGACTAGAGTGGTGCAAGAATATGATAATAGTAATAATAATATTTCAATAGCTGCTGAATATAGCCCTAAAACATTGTCATCTTATTCATTTCCAAATACAATTACAATCTTGAAATCAGAAGATAATAAAATATATTCTAGAAATTTTAAGGATTATTGTTATGTAGTATGTTCCACAGAGTTTTCTTGTGGAACGGATGGAGTAACAACAGTTCATACTGAGGCACTAAAAGCATTTAGTTTATGTGTTAGAAATGTAGGATGGTATAGAAGTCTTTATCCATATAACGTAACTGCAGGATATAATGTTACAGATAATACTAATACACAGGCATATAATTGGAGTATAGAAAGTAGCGTTACTACAAGTTATCCGAGACATGCAAGTGCAGTAGATGCTATTTGGAACGTGATGATGTTTGATGGAGCTAAAAACTTATTCTATCCATCATATAGATCAGGTAGTTATAATACAAATAGGGATAGTTCGCTTTCAATATTTTATCAAAATGGTTCAAATTACTTAGCTACAGAATTAGGATATAATTTTGAACAAATATTACATTTTTATTATGATCCAGCGATAGGTGATCAAATAACATCGGGACCTATTATAATATGTACTTCTCACAATAGGGAATTAGCATATACGAAAACTATTGATGGTCACGGAAGAAAATGTGCAACTTGTGGATATGTAGTTTTGACATCACATACTTGGAAGAGTTATGTTGATCATTATGAGTGCACGATCTGTGGATATGAATCTAAATTTATTCCTTCTATTGTGCCTTAAAACTCGAAAAAGGAGGTATATCACATGAGATATTTCATACTGTTGTTTCTAATCGTATTATTATGTGGTTGTGGGGGAAAAGAACAAGACAAAACAGATATTCTGAAGGATGCTGCATCAGAAAATTCAGAGAGTCAGCATGAAAATTCATTAGACGAAGCAGTAAAAAAAGAGGACCCCGAATTTAAAATTATTCTTCCTGCAAAGGCACATATAGGAGAGAAGGAATCTTATACTGGAGAGTGGAAAATTCTTGTGGATGGATACGAAGCATTGGAGTACTATCCTTATGGAAAAGAGTCTGATAATAGGATTTCAGCAGGATGGATAGAGGTAACGGAAGTAAATTATTTAAGAGATGCAAATAGAAATCCATACATACCATGGAATCATTCTGAATTTTCCAATTATGAGATAATTGGAGATGGCTTCACATATATCTGTGAAGTAGAGTTTGAAACATATTTGAGTGATGTATGCCAGCAATATGGAGTGACTCGTAACGATGGATTGTCGCATTTTTGGTGTCTGATATTGATTGATCCGACAGTCGAAGAAGGAACTACGAGTGACTGGATTTTTCTAAATCAAAGATGTTTTACAAATGAAGAGGCTTTGGAGATTGCAAAAACATACCAGCCATCATGGCGGTAAGAATGTATTAAAAAAGGAATATAATGGAACGCTTTGCGACCATTATATTCCTTTTTGTTTTAATGGGATCATCAAAGTTTAGTGGGGTTTCCCAAACTTTTGTGGGGCTGGTTTTAGGGTCTAGCTCAAAACAATAAAATAAAGCATAAAAATTGCAGGAAGATCGATGATTCGGTCTTCCTGCTTTCAGTTGCAATGAAATTTATTCTTCATCCATGTCATAATAGGTAACTGGATTATAATCGGTTACACCATTTATAACAGGATTATCTCTTGTTGCATAAAGAAATCGTGTTCTGAAATGCTCAAAATTTCGATATCCACGGCCTTGTCTTTTTAAGTCTTTTACTTTTCGATTAAGTGATTCAATAGGACCATTGGAAAGTCTGCTAGAGTATATTTTTCCTGGACCATGTTTTTCAACCATTACAAACGAATTAATGATGTAATCATGGTTGCGAATGAGTAAGTTTGTGAAGTCGATAAACATAGAGTTTCCACAGTGTAAATATTTCCCGATGAGTTCATCTAATTCAATTCTGGCATCCATAGGTTTTCCCGCGTTTCTATTATTAAAAGAAATATAAAGTTCTTTTAAGTCTCGAAGTTCCCTTAGGTTAGGGTCAATCATAAATAAAGAATCTTCATAGTCATAAGTGTTCATCATGCAATGTAAATGTGTGTCCATTCGTAAGTCTGTATGATAAAAGATGGAAGAACGATTGGCAAGAATTAGCCATCGATATTTTTTGCAGAAGATATACCTCGCGAGATGGAGGAATGTATGTTCTGTTATAATTCCACCGTTTGCAATAAAGTTTTCTCTATCACGTTTTTTAAAGGATTTTATTAGATTGCGGATATACATGTCGATTTTGTGAGTTATCCATTGAATGACATGGAAAGAATCTACGACAGATACTGCATTTGGGAAATATCTTCCGACCCATTGAATGTAGGGGTTATACATATCTGAAATAAGATATTTCACACGAGCACGTTCTTCTAAGGGGATATTCATGAAATAGGGTTCGATAGAATTAGTTCTTCGGCTACTTAGTAGGTCAATAGGGTTACCAGTATAGAAATCCTGGATGACAAGAGCATATTTGCAGTAGTCATCTAATTCTAAGAATACTTCATCAACAGAAATAATGTCTGTAAGAGGAAGTCGATCCATTTTTACAAAACGATCAAATGTATCAAGTACATAAGTATCTGACACATTAAATTTTTGAGCAATGCTAGAGGCGGAAATGGATAAATCGCGAAATGCATTAATAATAAGCATATCGGTTGCATTCGTAACACGTCTTCGCTTGTTTACGAAATTAAAAGTTTCATTAGTGGTGTAGTTACATTGTTGATTTGTGCAACGCCAACGACGTTGTTTTAGTTTCAAAATAAGTTCATAGGTATCTTGTAAGATAGGGTGATTGATAGTTCTGGTTTTAATTCCACGTGAATGCATCTTGAATCCACAGATGGGACAGAAGTGGATTATAGGATGAGTTTCTAATGTTAGAATCTTCTTGGTTCCAGAAATAGTTATGTCTGAGATAAAAATATCAGCATCTTCCAAGTTTAATAATTCTGTGATACTATTCATTTGTCTCCTTTCTTTGGAATTTCATTGCAGATATATCATATGAAAAGAGACGAAAAAGGGCAAGAAATCGAAAGATTTCCTGCTCTTATTTTTGTTTTGAGTAGACCCCACTAAAGAACCCTACGAATCAACCCTAAAAAAGAGTGACCCTACTAAACTTTGAATATCCCCTTAGGGACATTTCTCATTTGAGAGATGTCTCTTTTTTGTTATTTATGTATAAAATGAATGCCTGATTTTTTACGTTGTTAGTACCTTATATGGTAATAATGATTAAATTTCATATGATATAATAAATCAAAAGAAGAAGGAACTGTATGAATAAGCTATCAGGTTAGATAATCATATAGAAAGAGGTGGTTCCAGTGGAACATCAATATATAAGAATTACGCTTACAGATAATAGTGAAGAATATGTTGTTGAAAATGATGTATATTCCGAGATTATTGGCTATGAATCTGGGACAGATGATGAATTAATGGAGCTGCAAGCGACGGTAGAAGCTGTAGATGAAGCGGATGCGATTGGATATGAAAATATGGTTACAGAGGTGCAACCATTTGCACTTATTAATCAGCAAGCATATTACATAAAGAGAGGGGGATTGAGGGTATGAAAATTAGAATTGTAATTTTAATTTGTATGGTATGTGCATTTGTTTTGGGAGCTTGTAATCATGTAGCAGATCCCACAGAGCAACCATTTAACGGAACTCAATATGAATCTGAGAGTGAGTCAGAATATGTAGAAGAGAGTGAGTCAGAGGGAGAAACTACAGAGATTACCCCAAGTGTAAAACTGAGTTGGGATATGACGTGGCACGAAATTGTTATGTATTCAGAAGAGCACATAGGTGCCAAGAAAATAGATAGGGAATTTAACAGCCCAGATACCGATTTGTCGAAATGGTTTAAGGACTATAACGGACAGACACTCCAAAGAATTTATGACCCGACCGACTCGACTGGACCAGCGAAGCGAGGGGATATCATCTTTTATAACACCGAAGAAACCGATGTGCAGGTAGTTCTAAAGACGATGCTAGATGTGATGATACAGCCATTGATGGAGGCAGATGAACATCGCAAATTTGTAATTACCAAATACGAACTAACGGAACAGCCAGTAAAACAAATTAATGAAAATGTATGGCTTCTACTAGTAGTAAGTGGATATTATAGCTATGAAGGGTATGATTTGGTATCCATGGAGGAGCGAATGCCATATGTAACAGATGTGAAAGATGGGATGATTACTTTTATGGCGGATGGAGGGGCAGGTGCTGCTCAATACATTCTTGTTAAGTCTGGTTCTGTATATCGTTTGCAGAAGGCGGGGGATATGGGTGGATATGGAGTAGAGATTTATTAATCAGAGAAGCCTATATAGATAATAGAAAAAGGAATATAATGGGACGCATTACATTAGTATAGCGACCATTATATTCCTTTTTGTTTTAATGCGTATGTCTATTAATAAAATCTGTCTTATATTTCGAATACATAATCTTCTGACTACTATACAGTCCAAAATATCCCG
The DNA here is from genome assembly GCA_017481285.1 of Agathobacter sp. Classification (GTDB taxonomy): domain Bacteria; phylum Bacillota; class Clostridia; order Lachnospirales; family Lachnospiraceae; genus Roseburia. The sequence goes on from JAFUPI010000001.1 coordinate 8,312, forward strand.
ATAACATATAACTAAATGCCACTGCTAACAGATAGTACGGCATGCCTGCATAGCCGAATAGTTCGAAGCTAATCAGCAAGGTACTGATTGGACAGTTGGTTACGCCACAGAAGAGTGAAATCATACCGATGGCAGCACAGAAGGATGGTGAAAGACCGATGAATTGTCCGAGGAGACATCCGAAGGTCGCTCCTACGAAAAAGGTTGGGACAATTTCGCCGCCTTTATATCCAGCACCAATGGTAAGGGCTGTAAAGAGCATCTTTAGTAAGAATGCTTCTGGAACTACATGACCTTCAATCGCTTGTTCGATGGTGTGCATACCAGCACCGTTGTAGTCATTGTTGCCAACAAGTACAGTTAAGAGTACGATAGCGCAACCACCGACAAAAATGCGAAGATAGCGGTTTTTCAAAAATTTCTTATATAAGTGTTCCGTTTTATGTAAGAATACACAAAAGCCCATACTAAGGAAGGCACAGATAGAGGCTATCAAAATAATCTTGAGGGAAGGAATCAGCTCCAGTCCTGGAATTCCTGTTACATGGAAGGATTCGCCTGCAACCCCAAGAAGAACTGCGATACCGTGAGCGACTAAGGAGCTGACCACACATGGAACCAAAGCCATGTAATACATAACGCCGACACTCACCATTTCCATTGGAAAAATTGCAGCGGCCATTGGTGTTCCAAACAGAGTGGAGAAGGCAGCACTCATACCGCACATGATGACAACATGAGTATCCTTTTCATCAAACTTAAATAGCTTACCTAAAGAGTTGCCGATACTTCCCCCAATCTGAAGTGCTGCACCTTCTCTACCTGCAGAGCCACCGAAGAGATGGGTCAGGGTAGTAGAGATAAAAATAGATGGTGTCATGCGAAGGGGAATTCTATCGCCAGAATGGACAGCGGAGATAACCAGGTTGGTTCCTCCATCGTTATCATTGTGCATAAAATGATAGGTAGCCACAACCGCAAGTCCAGCCAGCGGAAGTAAATAAATAATCCATGGATTTTGCTCTCGTACAATGGTTACGAAGGAAAGAATAAAATAAAATGCACTTCCAACTAAGCTGACAATAGCTCCCGTAATCGTAGCAAAGATTACCCACTTTGCGGTAATCAAAGTGTTTTTCAAAAGTGGTAAAATATGTTGAATGTAGTATTTTTTCATAATAAACACCTCGTCTTATAGACTAATACTATCAAAGGACAATTAAAATAACAAGAAACAAAGAAAAAAATATCGAAAAAATACGAAATGTTAGGTTGTAACTGTTTGGAAAGAGTGTTAAAATAGTAACAGGTTTAAAAATCAGGAGGGAATACACATGAGATCAAGCGGCGTGTTGATGCCTATTTCATCATTACCATCACCTTATGGTATTGGTACTATGGGCAAATCGGCAAGAAAGTTTGTTGACTTTTTAAAGAAAGGTGGACAGACTTATTGGCAGATTCTTCCAATCTGCCCAACTAGCTATGGTGATTCACCATACCAGTCATTCTCAAGCTTTGCAGGAAATCCATATTTCATCGATTTGGAGATGCTTTGCAAAGAGAAATTAATTACTAAGAAAGAATGCGAATCTTTTCCATGGGGAGATAATGAAAGCTATATTGATTATGGTGTAATGTATGAATCACGTTACGCATTACTCAAAAAAGCCTATGCTCGTTTCGTGAAGAACATTCCACAGGAATTCTGGGATTTCTGCTGGGTGGAAGGATGGTGGTTAGAAGACTACTCCCTTTTCATGGCATTAAAGGATGCAAACGATGGCGCAGCATGGACTACATGGGAAGATAAATATAAATATCGTCACGATGACAAAATGCATTTGTTCAAAGAAGAATTCAAAGAAGGCATGCAGTTCTACAAGATGCTTCAGTTCTTCTTCTTCAAACAGTGGAGAGAGTTAAAAGAATATGCAAACAAAAAAGGAATTCAGATTATTGGTGACGTTCCAATCTATGTAGCATTAGACAGTGCAGACGTATGGGCTAATCCAGGTGAATTCTACTTAAATGAATACAGAGAACCAATCGATGTAGCAGGATGTCCTCCAGATGCATTCTCAGCAGACGGACAGCTTTGGGGCAACCCATTATTCCGTTGGGATACTATGAAGAACAATGGATATGATTGGTGGACCAAACGTATTTCTGCTATGTCCAAATTATATGACATCGTTCGTATCGACCATTTCAGAGGTTTTGATTCTTACTATGCAATTCCTGCAAAAGATAAAAACGCTATGAATGGTGAATGGAGACAGGGACCAGGTATGGACCTTTTCCGTGTATTAGAACAGAAACTTGGTAAACTTCCTATTATCGTAGAAGACCTTGGATTCTTAACACCTTCTGTACATCAGTTACTTAAGGATTCTGGTTTCCCAGGAATGAAGGTTATCCAGTTTGCATTTGATTCTCGCGAAGAGACCAATTATTTACCACATACATATACACAGCATTGTGTAGTTTATACAGGTACACATGATAACGATACCTGTGTAGGTTGGTTAAATACAGCTCCTAAGAAAGCCATCGAGTATGCGAAAGAATACTTACAGCTTTCTGAAGAAGAAGGCTACAACTGGGGTCTTATGAGAGCAGCATGGGCATCTGTAGCAGATATGGCTATTATTCCTATGATGGACCTCTTAGAACTCGGCACGGAAGCACGCCTTAACGTACCTTCTACTTTAGGAACAAACTGGAAGTGGAGAGCTACAGAAGACCAGATTACAAAGGAACTTGCAAAGAAAATGCATGACTATGCAAAATTATATGGTAGATTAAATCCTATCAAATAATGATAATGCATAAACTGTTTTAGATAAGAAAAGTGGTGTAGTAATTATGTATCATTTTATAGTAAACTTAAATTCTCGCACGGGAAAAGCAAGAAAGATTTGGGAAGATTTGAGAGAAGAATTGGATCGTCGTGAAGTGTTATATGTACTTCATGAGACCAAGTATGCAGGACATGCGATTGAGATCTCTCGAAAATTGGTTAAAAACGCAGAGGAAACCGTTAAAATCATTGTGCTCGGTGGAGATGGTACCTTTAACGAAGTAATTAATGGTGCTCGTGACTACGAAAAAATTGAAATTGGCTATATTCCAACAGGCTCAGGCAATGACTTGGCAAGAGGGTTGGGATTATCCTCTGATCCAATGGAAAATTTAAATCGTATTTTAGATTCGACAGAATTTACCCATATGGATATCGGATGTATTTCATGGGACGAAGGTGAAAGTAAGAAGTTCTTCGCGGTTAGTGCAGGTGTTGGTGTAGATGCTGACGTATGTCGCCGTGCTTTATCCTCTACTTTGAAAAAGATTTTAAATAAGATTGGTTTAGGAAAACTGACTTATGCGATTTTGACCTTGCAGTCTTTGTTTGCTATGCCTACATTGAACGCACACATTGTTGCGGATGGCGTAGACCACGGAATTTTAGATAAGATTATCTTTATTGCTATAATGAATCATAAATGCGAGGGCGGTGGAGTACCTATGGCTCCTATCGCAGAAGCCGATGATGGAGAGCTTTCCATGACAATTATCCATGGACTTACGAAATTTGGTGCTTTAGGTGCATTCCCATCCCTTTTGGCTGGTAAACATATGACCAACAAAGCTTATCTAGGCATTAATTTTAAAGAAGCAGATATTGTTCTTAAGACTCCATTTGTATGGCATACAGATGGTGAAATGAGTACATATAATACGGTAATGCATATTGAATGCTTACCAGGTGCAATTAAACTTATGAAATAATAAGTCATAATTTTTCCCCTTTGTTCATATATTGTGAATATATGAACGGAGGGGATTTTTTATGGATATATATAAGGACATAGCTAGTCGGACCAACGGCGAAATTTACATAGGGGTGGTAGGTCCCGTGCGAACTGGAAAATCTACATTTATCAAGCGTTTTATGGACTTATGCGTCTTGCCATATATGGAAGATGGACATCTCAAGGAACGAACGATTGATGAGCTGCCACAGTCATCCCAGGGGAAAACCATTATGACAACCGAACCTAAATTTATTCCACAGAATGGTGTAAATATCCGTATGGATGACAGCACCGATGTCAGAGTACGTTTGGTGGACTGCGTTGGTTTTGTAGTAGAAGGTGCCAATGGGCATATGGAAGGGGAGGAGCAGCGTATGGTGCGTACTCCTTGGTTTGAAGAGGAAATTCCATTTGAAGATGCGGCCAAAATCGGTACGCTTAAGGTAATCAAAGAGCATGCGACGATTGGAGTAGTTGTAACTACAGATGGAAGCTTTGGGGAAATTGGTAGAAATAATTACATAGAGGCAGAGGAACGCACCATTGCAGAGATGGAAGAAACCGGAAAGCCTTATATTATTTTGTTAAATAGTGAGCGTCCATATAGTAGCGAAACGGAAGAGTTGCGGGCTGCCTTAGAAGAAAAGTATGGTCGTCCGGTAATTGCGGTGAATTGCAAACAAATGCAAAAGAGCGATATCGTACATATTTTGGAACGGGTGCTTTTGGAATTTCCGATTACTACTGTGGAATTTTATATTCCAAAATGGACAGAAATGCTGGAAAATGACCATCCCGTGAAGCAGGAATTGATACAGTATGGAATGGACTGGCTGGGACGTGTTACAAAGATGCGGGATCTATATGATGAGGATGGAGAAGTGCGTGCTTGTGATACAGAAGTTACTCTTTGTAATCCATATATTCGCAAAATTCGCACCGCAGATGGAACGGTGGAATTACGACTGGATGTAGATGACAAATATTATTATGATTATTTAAGTGGTATTGCAGGTACACCAATTACCAGCGAATATCAGTTGATTCATATGATTCGTAATTTGTCGGATAAAAAGGGTGAATACGAAAAAGTAGAAGATGCCATGAACAGTGTAAATTCTCGTGGTTATGGTGTGGTTGCTCCAAGTCTGGAAGATATTACGATGGAGGAACCAGAGCTTATCAATCATGCAGGAAAATTCGGTGTGAAAATTCGTGCCAACTCACCATCGATTCACATGATTCGAGCAAATATTGAAACGGAAATTGCTCCAATCGTAGGAAATAAAGAGCAGGCAGAAGATTTAATTACCTATATCAAGGATGGAGAATATTCTGCTGACGGCGTATGGAGTACTAATATTTTTGGAAAAACTCTCGGAGAAATGATGGAAGACGGTATCCGTGATAAAATTAGCAAAATGGATGACGAATGTCAGACACAGCTACAGAACACAATGCAGAAGATTGTAAACGATAATAATGGTGGACTGGTGTGTATCATTATTTAGTTTTTCTAATATTACGAATTCCCCTATATATAGGGGAATTCTTGCTTTTTGGAAAGGTGTAAATGAATTGTGTACCACCATATTATGATTCGGATAAGTATATATTGACAAAGTGGTTTATCGGTGGTAAACTCGAGCTAGATAAGTGGTTTATCGAAAGTAAACCGACAGAGGATTTTTCAAGGAGGCACATAGAATGGGTGAGAAAAATGAAATTCGCTTGGCTATGGTAGAATCGAGTTTTGCAGATATTATATGGGAGCATGAGCCAGTACCTTCGGGAGAGTTGGTCAAGCTTTGTGAGGAGAAATTGAATTGGAAGAAGTCAACGACTTATACAGTCCTTAGAAAGTTATGTGAGAGAGGTATTTTCCAAAACGTGGACGGAATTGTAACGTCGATTCTTTCAAAAGAAGAAGTGCAGGTAGCACAAAGCGAGCAGTTTCTTTCAGAAACCTTCGGTGGTTCTCTGCCAGCTTTTATCGCAGCATTTGCCAGTAAGAACAAATTGTCGAAAGAGGATATATCGGAAATATCTAAGATGATTGATTCGATTGGGGAGGAATAGAATGGAAACATTGTTTTTACAGATTATCAATATGAGTATATCAGCAAGCTGGCTGATTATTGCAGTTATTTTGATTCGACTCCTGATGCAAAAGGCACCAAAGGGATTTCGATATGTATTATGGGCATTGGTAGGAATTCGTTTGCTGTGTCCAGTATTTATCGAAAGTGATCTTAGTTTAATTCCAAGTCAGGATGTTATTGCTGATGCTGGGGAAGCGATAAAACCAATCCTTCCGATACAGCCAACTGTTCCGGAAGGAAACGATGCAGTAGCAAATGATACGGTACCAAATGATAACGGGCAGAACAATATTGTACAGAATCAGCAGTCACAGAATACTACGGATTCCAATGACAAGGTACAAAATAGTACTACCCAGAACAACAATGTGCAGAACAATTCGTCAAATAACACGACAACAGAACCAACGACTACAATTACACAAACAGCGGTATTGTCATGGGTTTGGCTAGGTGGAATCCTTGCTTTGCTTATGTATGCAATCGTTTCTTATGTACAACTGAGAAATACCATAAAGACTGCCATCCAAAGAGAGGACAACCTTTGGATTTGTGAAGGCATTCAGTCTCCGTTTATTTTAGGCTTGATTCATCCGCAGATTTATTTGCCATCGTATATTGAAGAACAGCATTTCCCATACATTGTGGCACACGAAAATGAACATATACGATGTAAAGATCATTGGTGGAAACCATTAGGCTTTGTGCTTTTGACTATTCACTGGTTCAATCCACTGGTTTGGGTAGCTTACATACTGATGTGTCGCGATATTGAATTGGCTTGTGATGAGCGAGTAATCCGTACTATGGGTGCAGAAGATAAGAAAAATTATTCTAAGAGTCTGCTTCTTTGTAGCAATCCAAGACATTTTATTTCCGCCTGCCCAGTTGCATTTGGTGAAGTGGGCGTAAAGGAAAGAATCAAAAAAATCGTGGATTACAGAAAACCATCGGTTTGGATTATTGGAATTGGAATCCTGGTATGCATTATCGTGGCTTTCGGATTTATGACGAATCCAAAGGAAGAAATCAAAGATGTGGCGAAGATTTCACTTCGAGGTGGAAGTCATCATGATGTGGAGGTAGAGATAACGGACAAGGAGACCATTGCATATATCACGGAGAACGCAAATAACATGACTTTTGTACCAGTTGGACTGAATATTGCAACTGGAGGCTGGGGTTATTGGCTTCAATGGTATGATGCAGAGGGAAATGAAATAGAGTCTATGGTGGTTATAGGGGATAATCGTATAAGTGAAACTCCATTTTTCTATATGAGTATAACTGGAAAGTTTGATACAGATTATTACGATAAGCTGATTGAAGAAGAATATCAACGATTAGCACAGCTCGATCCAAAACTGGAAATGGGAGAACTTCCAAAAGACAAATTGGAATGGTTTGCAACAGAATTCTTTAAAAATGAAGGAAATAAAATCGCTAACATGTTTTTGACAAGTGAATATAGTGATGCGAAAGATGTCAATCTGAGATATTTGTTCTATGGTGGGGCAGATGGATTGGGTGGTGCAGATGTTTCACAAGAAGAACGACAGTTGTTGGCACAAAGATATAATGTCGAGATGGAATTAGATGTTGCAAAAACTACCAAGCAAGAGATGGATGCGGTATTACAGAGATATCTGGGGATGTCTATGGAAGAAACCAATCAAGTAAACTTAAACAGCCTCTGCTATTTAGCAGAATACGATGCATATTATAATGTTGCAGGTGACACAATGCTGTCAAATTACACATTTGAAAGAGGCTGGATAAACGAAGATGGTAGTGTGATTCTTGAATATTACGATTTACTTGATTCGGATAAAACACTTTATCGTGTGACTTTGAATTTAGAAAAGGGAAATTATGTTTTTGTATCCAATCTTAAGGTGTCAAAGGAAGAGTTAGAAAATCAGGTGAATGATGTAAAAGAAAATCTTCTTTCACAGGAATTGCTGGATTGGTTTGAAACAGAATTCTTTAATATGGACGAGAATCGTATGCCAAATATGTTTTTATTTGGAGAGTATGATCGTCCAGAAAATATTGACTTGCTACATGTATTTTTTGGTGGAGCAGATGGTATTGGAGGTACTGGTGTACCAGAAGAAGAACAGCAGATTTTGTTCCAACGATATAATATAACACATAGATTAGATGTCTCAAAAGCAATAGTGGAGCAGATGAATGCTGTCTTAAAGAAGTATTTGGGCATTAGTTTAAAGGATACTAATAAAGTCAATTTAGAATATCTGTACTATTTGGAAGAGTATGATGCGTATTATAATATAGCAGGTGATACTCATTATTCGAAATGTGATATTCTCACAGGATGGGAGAATGAAGATGGAACCATTACCTTGGTGTATAAAGATGCTTTGAGTTCTGAGGGAACGGAATATCAGGTGACTTTAAAACAAGAAAATGGCAATTACTATTTTCTTTCCAATATTCATAGATCGGAGGACCAGCGTGTAGTTGCGGGACAGGAAGTTACAGTAGCGAAGGCAGAAAGCGTAAAGGATAGGGATGGAAAAATCTATACTTCCCTTTGGGAGGCGAAGAAGGGCTATGTACTTCGTTGTTCTTCTCAAGCTGCAGGACTGAGGGTCAAAATTCTTTGTAAGACTTCGGATGAAGGGAAAACCTATGATAGGTGTTGGGATATTTCAAATATGCCAAATTATCCATCTGGAATGTATTTCTTTACAGAAGATATTGGATACATTATTACCGACTACCATTCAAACCGCAACTTTTTATACAGAACAGAAGACGGCGGGAAAACCTGGCAGCCTCAAATGGTTTATGTTCCAGTAGGCTGGTATCGTTATATAAACGGACTTAGTATAGATAACGGAGTTCTAAAGATTGAAGTAGTAACAGACGGGAAAACCTATTATTACGAATATGAAACAGATGATATGGGGAATAATTGGTATGTAAAGAAATAAAAGATTAAAAAAGGGGTGTCGACAAATTTATATTTGCGACAGCCCCTTTTTCGTTTTATATTCCTAGTTAATATCCCAAATGCTTCAAAAATCCTTCGCATCCTTTTACAATTTCCTTATAGGTCACATCAAATCCACCGCTATACCAAGGGTCATCAATATCACCCGGTGTATCGGTATAATCAAGCAGAAGTGACACTTGTTCTGCAAGCGCATCGCCAAATTCACGTCGGATATTGCGAAGATTGTACTGCTCCATAGCGATGAGATAATCATATTCTATGAAATCTGTTTTTATCAGTTTGCGGGCGGCATGACCTTTACAACTGATACCGTGGCGTGCCAATTCCTGACGAGCAGGTGGATAGACTGGATTTCCAATCTCTTCATAGCTGGTAGCACAGGAATCAACGATGAAATCATCAGCAATCCCACGTTTTTCTATCATATCCTTAAAAATATATTTTGCCATAGGTGAGCGGCAGATGTTCCCGTGGCAAATGAAATTTACTTTAATCATAAAGGATAACCTCCAATAGTTATTTATATTATTTTAACATATAAAACAAGCGTAAGCACTAGAAAATCTACACATACTTTGATAAAATAGACCATATATGAAATGGAGCGTACTATGAACCGGATAAAGATATCAGATTTCAAAGGAAAATTCATAAATATGCATACACACACCACGCGTTGTCAGCACGCGAAGGGAACCGATCGCGAATATGTGGAAAAGGCGATAGAGGCCGGCTTAGACGTGCTGGGCTTTTCGGATCATGCCCCATATTTGATGGAAGAGGGATATGTATCACCGATTCGTATGCGTATGGATGAATTAGAAGGGTATGTGGATTCCGTGTTGTCCTTGAAGAAGGAATACGAAAAGGATATTGAGATTTACTGTGGTTTGGAAATGGAATATTTTCCTAAATATTTTGAACGAACGATTGCAGAGATTGACAAATATCCAGTGGACTATTTGATTTTGGGACAGCATTTCTATGATGGTGAAGAAGGCTGGATTAGTCCAAAACGTGCATGGGCAGATGAGGAACATCTTGCGATGTATGTGGAGCGAGTGATGGCGGGGATTCAGACAGACCGTTTTTTCTATGTAGCACATCCGGATATTATGTGTTTTACAGGAGAAAAGGAGATTTACCGCAAGCATATGCTGCCACTGATTCAGGAAATGAAACATCGTGATATGCCGATTGAAATCAATATGAATGGATTTCGCGACAATCTGCATTATCCAACACCAGCGTTTATTGAACTTGGAGTAGAATGTGGATGTGACTTTATTATTGGGATGGATGCCCATAATCCGAAACTTTTGCAGGATTGGGAGAACTATGAATTGTGCAAAAAACTAGTGACGGAACGTGGTGGAAATCTTATTTGTCATCATTAAAAATGCAAGGATAAAAAGTCCAAGGGATTGAAAGAATGAAACTTACGACATTATGTTATATCGAAAAGGACGATAAGTACTTGATGCTTCATCGTGTGAAAAAAGAAAATGATTTGAATAAAGATAAGTGGATTGGTGTTGGCGGAAAATTCGAAGCAGGTGAAACACCAGAGGAATGTCTGCTACGTGAGGTGAAAGAAGAGACAGGACTTACGTTAACCAGTTATAAGTTTCGCGGTATCATTACCTTCATTTCCGATGAGTGGGGATATGAATACATGCACCTTTTTACAGCGGATGCTTATGAAGGAGAACTTCCAGAGCAAAATATGCGGGACTGCAAGGAAGGGGAATTAGTTTGGGTTCCAAAGAACGAAATCGAGCAGTTGAAGCTTTGGGAGGGAGATAGGATATTCTTAAGACTTTTGAACGAAAGAGACGAATTCTTTTCGTTGAAACTTCGTTATGAAGGGGAAAAAATGATAGAATCCGTTCTCTACGATGACTGATGATTTCGTGTATAGATGTATATAAAAAATTATAAGATAGATTTGTGAGGTTTACAGAAGATGCAGGTTATATTTTTACATCATAGCTGCTTCCTGGTAGAAGTAGATGATAAAGTTTTAATTTTTGATTATTTTGATGGGGATAAGGTAAATGGGTTTACATTCACCGGTAAAATCCCAGAATATGAGCCAGATACCAAGATTTATATGTTTGCCAGCCACAGTCACAAGGACCATTATGATATGGATATTCTTCGTATGGCGGACAAATACCCAAATATCAAATATATTTTTTCCAAGGACATCAAAATCAGCCCTAATTTCTTGAAAAAGCATGGCATTGACCCTAAGGTGCGCGAAAAAGTGACTTTTGTGACTGCCGATAAAAAATATAAAGTGGACGATTTGAATATCAAAACGCTGCGTTCTACCGATGCAGGTGTTGCTTTTTATGTGGAAACAAATGGCGCGTTCTTATATCATGCAGGGGATTTAAATGAATGGATTTGGGATGGAGCCGGAGACCTTACCAATGGGGTACAGACACGTAATTATAAGTTCCAGATTCGCCAGCTTGCAGGTAAGCCAATCAATGTAGCATTTGTACCAATGGATCCGCGCCAGGGCAAATATACGTACAGTGGTTTTGATTTCTTTATGAAGGAAACCGAAGCAGAGCTGGTATTTCCAATGCACATGTGGCAGGATTATTCCGCAATCGCTGCTTACAAAGGTAAAATATCTAATTTGGGTATGGCAGAACGTGTTATGGACATTGAAAGAGAAAATCAAGTGTTCTTAATTGCGGAAAATTAAAGTTTTTCCACAAGATATAGGGGAAAATCATTGAAATTTGAAATAGAATCGTATATAATAACTAGATAAGAGTGGAGGTAAAATAACATGGAATTTATTATGTGTATTTTAGATTATCTTGTAAAAGCTTTATTTTATGTAGCAGTAGGTGGACTTGGTGTGTTCATTGGTATTAGAATGCGCAAATCTTCCGATGCAAAGAAAGCAGCCGCCACAACAGAAGAGTAGAAGTCGTAACTTATCGTAGTATATATTTACAGGATAGTTATGTGCAAAAATATAGCCATGTCAGTGACATGGCTACTGTTATGTCTGTTATACAGCCATAACATGATAGATGCACAGCTCGCGAAAAGGAATATTGTTGCGTTGCAACACCACTCGCGTGCAAAAAGTCGCAAGCGACTTTTATCGTAGGGTTATTATAATTACGGAGGATATTGAAGATGAAAAAGAGTTTAGGCGTAAATGAATTACGTAGAATGTACCTCGAATTTTTCGAGAGCAAAGATCATTTAGCAATGAAGAGCTTTTCATTGGTTCCACACAATGACAACAGCTTATTATTAATCAATGCTGGTATGGCACCTTTAAAACCATACTTCACAGGACAGGAAATCCCACCACGTAACCGTGTGACAACCTGCCAGAAGTGTGTTCGTACCGGTGACATCGACAATGTAGGTAAGACTGCTCGTCACCTTACATTCTTCGAAATGCTTGGTAACTTTTCTTTCGGTGACTACTTCAAAGAAGAAGCTATCGAATGGTCATGGGAATTCTTAACCAAGAACCTTGGTTTAGAAGAAGAACGTCTTTACCCATCAATCTATGGTGAAGATGATGAAGCATTCGAAATCTGGAACAAAAAAGTAGGCGTTCCTGCAGAAAAGATTACACGTTTCTATCGTGACCCAGAAACAGGCGAATGTGACAATTTCTGGGAACACGGTGCTGGTCCATGTGGTCCATGTTCTGAAATTTATTACGATAGAGGTCTTAAATATGGCTGTGGCAGCCCTGACTGTAAAGTAGGCTGTGAATGTGACCGTTTCATGGAAGTATGGAACAACGTATTTACACAGTTTGAAGGCGATGGCAAAGGAAACTATGTAGAACTTGCTCAGAAGAATATCGATACAGGTATGGGACTTGAAAGACTTGCAGTAGTTATGCAGGATGTTGACTCTGTATTTGACATTGATACTATGAAAGCAATCCGCGATAAGGTTTGTGAAATGTCAGGCAAAACTTACCAGACAAATGAAAACGACGATATTTCTATCCGTTTGATTACAGACCACATCCGTTCTTCAACCTTCCTTGTATCAGATGGTGTAATGCCTTCTAACGAAGGTCGTGGATATGTACTTCGTCGTCTCATTCGTCGTGCAGCTCGTCACGGACGTATGCTCGGAATCGACGGAACCTTCCTTGCTCGTCTTTCTGAAACCGTTATCGCAGAAAGCAAAGACGGTTACCAGGAATTAGAAGATAAGAAAGCATTTATCTTCAAGGTTCTTACTCAGGAAGAAGAACAGTTTAATAAAACAATCGACCAGGGTCTTGCTATCCTTGGCAAAATGATGGATGAAACAAAAGCATCTGGTGCAACAGTATTATCTGGAGAAAACACATTCAAACTCTACGATACATACGGATTCCCAGTAGACTTAACAAGTGAAATCCTTGCAGAAAACGGATTCACTTATGATGAAGCTGGTTTCAAGGCTTGTATGGAAGAACAGAGAACAAAAGCTCGTAACGCTCGTAAAGTAACCAACTACATGGGTGCGGATGCAACCGTTTATGAAGAACTCGATCCATCTATCACATCTGAATTTGTTGGTTATGATAGATTAGTTCACACTTCAAAGGTTTCTGCTCTTACTACAGAAACAGCAGTAGTTGAAGCTTTAACGGAAGGTGACAATGGAACTATCATTGTAGCTGAAACTCCATTCTATGCAACCATGGGTGGACAGCAGGGCGACAAGGGTATCATCCGTACAGCAAATGGTGAATTTAAAGTAGTAGATACCGTAAAATTACTTGGTGGCAAAGTAGGACATATCGGACAGATGGTTTCTGGTATGATTTCAAACGGCGAAGAAGTAGAACTTGTAGTAGACAAAGAATTACGTGCAAAAACCTGTCGTAACCACTCAGCTACTCATTTACTTCAGAAAGCTCTCCGTGAAGTACTTGGTACACACGTAGAACAGGCTGGTTCTTACCAGGATGGTGACAGAACTCGTTTCGACTTCTCACACTTCTCAGCTATGACAGCAGAAGAAATCGCTAAAGTAGAAGCTATCGTAAACGAACAGATTGCTCTTGGTACACCAGTTGTAACAGAAGTTATGACAGCTGATGAAGCTAAGAATAGTGGTGCTATGGCTCTCTTCGGAGAAAAATATGGCGAATCAGTTCGTGTAGTTAGCATGGGAGACTTCTCAAAAGAACTTTGTGGTGGTACACACGTAGCAAACACAGCAGAAATCACAGCCTTCAAGATTATCTCTGAAAGTGGTGTAGCAGCTGGCGTTCGTCGTATCGAAGCCCTCACAGGCAGCAATGTATTTGCTTACTACAAAGAAATGGAAGAAAAATTAAATGCAGCAGCTAAAGTAGTCAAATCTACTCCTGCAAACTTAATCGAAAGATTAGAAAGCTTAATGGCTGAAGTAAAAGCACTTTCTTCTGAAAACGAATCCTTAAAGAGCAAAGCTGCAAAAGATGCACTTGGCGATGTAATGGATCAGGTAAAAGAAATCAAAGGCGTAAAAGTACTTGCAACATCGGTTGACGGTGTAGACATGAACGGTCTTCGTGACCTTGGCGACCAGCTCAAAGAAAAGCTTGGCGAAGGTGTAGTAGTTATCGCATCTTCTTGCGACGGCAAAGTAAACCTCATCGCTATGGCTACTGACGAAGCACAAAGCAAAGGTGCTCATGCAGGTAACCTCATCAAAGCAATCGCTGGCAAAGTTGGCGGTGGCGGCGGTGGACGTCCAAATATGGCTCAGGCTGGTGGTAAGAATCCAGCTGGCATTCCAGATGCAATCGCTGAAGTAGTAGTAGCATTAGAAGGAATGTTGAAATAAGGCGAATTTCTATACAGAAATATTAGAAATGGTATTGACAAAATAGAAATTATTGCTAAAATATATAACGTTAGTGCAATTATTATTGCCTTACAGTTGAATCCACAACTGGAGGGAGGTTAGGTTAGATGTCAAGCGTAGTAGTTAAAGAAAACGAAACTTTAGATAGCGCATTACGTAGATTTAAAAGAAACTGTGCAAAAGCAGGTATCCAGCAGGAGATTCGTAAACGTGAACATTACGAAAAACCATC
>JAFUPI010000018.1 GCA_017481285.1 Agathobacter sp.
ATCTTTGGTAAGCTGTGATGCGGCTACGATAGGAATCCATTTCTGAACATACTGTCTTGCCGTATCGCTTTTTCTACAGTATAAATTCAAATATAAATCTGCTTTATCCTGATCCTTTAATGCAAATAACAAATATGTCATAGCTGCATCAGCACTGGCATTTCCCTGTGTTGCATGCGCCCAGTCAATAACACTCATACTGCCATCTTCTGAAACAATGACGTTACTTGGGTTGAAGTCACCATGACATAATTTCTTATGTTTTGGCATTCCTTCTAATCTTGTAAGAAGTTCATATCTTGTAGTTGCATCAATAATTTTCAGGCTATTGATCTGTCTCTGTAATTTTCCTTTTAATCTACGTAAGAGACTAGACTGTTTCCCGTGAATTTCAATCTGCAATTCTACAAACTGTTCCATATAATCTTCCAATTTTTCAGGATTTTGTTCCATCAATGATTCTAAGGTTACTCCATCATTATACTCAGTAACAAGTGCCCATTTTCCATCGATTTGTGTTACTTCTTTTACTCCTGGAACTGCAAGACCAGTTTCCTCTACTCGTGCTGTATTTAAAGCTTCATTAAAAATATCAGATTTTGCATAAGTATTTTCAAAAAGCTTTATAATACTATCTTCATATCTATATACTTCTTTATGTGCACGTTTGATTAATAACTCTGCGTTTTCTAATTTATACATCGATGTGTCCCCCTTCTATTTACCATAATAAGCTGTTAAGTACATTTCTTTCATTTCTTTCATAAGTGGATATCTTGGGTTTGCACCAGTACACTGGTCGTCAAATGCCTGTTCCACCATGTCATCTAATGTATCGAGGAAGTACTGTTCATCTACGCCATACTCTTTGATGGTTTTCTTGATACCAACCTTCTCTTTTAAATCTTCTATCTTTTCGATGAATTTTTCAAGAGTTTCTTTGTCATCTTTTCCGAAAATCCCCAAGAAATTTGCACATTCTACATAACGTTCCATTGCATGTGGATACTGATACTGAGAAAATGTTCCCATCTTAGTAGGTACATCTGTCGCATTAAATCTCATAACTTCTGTGATAAGTAATGCATTTGCTACACCATGTGGCAAATGGTGGAATGCACCTAATTTGTGCGCCATTGAGTGACAAACACCTAAGAATGCATTTGCGAATGCCATACCTGCAAGTGTAGATGCGTCAGCCATTTTTTCTCTTGCGATTGGGTCATTTTCGCCGTTTTCGTAAGCAGATGGTAAGTATGCAAAAATGTTTTTCATTGCTTTTAATGCAAGACCATCTGTGTAGTCTGTTGCCATGATAGATGCGTATGCTTCTAATGCATGGGTTAATGCGTCAATACCGGATGCACTTGTAAGGCCTTTTGGCTGTGTCATCATATTGTCTGCATCAATGATTGCCATATTTGGAAGCAATTCATAGTCTGCTAATGGATATTTCACACCAGTCTTTTCATCTGTAATAACAGCGAATGGTGTTACTTCGGAACCTGTACCAGATGATGTAGGAATTGCTACAAAGTAAGCTTTTTCACCCATCTTAGGGAAAGTATATACTCTCTTACGGATATCCATGAATCGCATTGCCATATCCAGGAAGTCTGCTTCTGGATGTTCGTACATTACCCACATAATCTTTGCAGCGTCCATTGCAGAACCACCACCGAGTGCGATAATTACATCTGGCTCGAAGCTTCTCATGCATTCAGCACCAGCCTGAGCACATTCTAATGTTGGGTCTGGAGCTACTTCATAGAAGCAAGTATGCTGAATATGCATTTCATCTAATTTTGCTTCGATGGCTTTTACATATCCATTTTTATATAAAAAGCTATCTGTTACGATAAATGCTTTTTTCTTTCCAAGTACGTTGCCAAGTTCATCTAAGGCTACTGGCATACAGCCTTTTTTGAAATATACCTTCTGAGGTGCTCTAAACCAAAGCATGTTCTCTCTCCTTTCAGCTACTGTCTTAATGTTAATCAAGTGTTTTACACCAACGTTTTCTGAAACAGAGTTTCCACCCCATGAACCACAACCTAAGGTTAAAGATGGCGCTAATTTAAAGTTATAGATATCTCCGATTCCACCATGTGCAGAAGGTGTATTTACAAGAATTCTACATGTCTTCATTGCAGCTGCATGTTTTGCAAGCTTTTCTGTCTGTGCTGGATGTGCATAAATAGATGCAGTATGTCCATATCCACCATCAGCAACCAACTGCGCTGCTTTTTCCAATGCTTCATCAAAAGTTGCTGCCTTGTACATTGCAAGTACTGGGGACAATTTTTCGTGAGCAAACTCCTCGGAAATATCTACCGATTCTACTTCACCAATCAAAATCTTTGTTTCTTCTGGAACCTCAACGCCTGCAAGCTGTGCAATTCTATGTGCTGACTGTCCTACGATTTTGGCATTCAAAGAGCCATTGATGATAATTGTTTTTCTAACCTTATCTAATTCATCATTCTTTAAGAAGTAGCAGCCACGAAGTGCAAATTCTTCTTTTACAGCTTCATATACACTTTCCATAACGGTTACAGACTGTTCTGATGCACAAATCATACCATTATCAAAAGTCTTGGAATGAATAATAGAGTTTACTGCCATCTTGATATCAGCAGAATCATCGATGATAACTGGTGTGTTACCTGCACCTACACCGAGAGCTGGTTTTCCAGATGAATATGCTGCCTTTACCATACCTGGACCACCTGTTGCGAGGATGATATCAGCTTCTTTCATAACTTCGTTTGTAAGCTCTAAGGATGGTTCATCAATCCATCCGATGATGCCTTCTGGTGCACCCGCTTTTACAGCTGCCTCTAATACAACCTTCGCAGCCTGAATTGTGGAACCTTTCGCACGTGGATGTGGACTGATGATAATTGCGTTTCTTGTTTTTAAAGCAAGAAGTGTTTTGAAAATAGTTGTGGATGTTGGGTTTGTAGTTGGAATAACTGCTGCAACCAAACCAATTGGTTCTGCAATTTTCTTGATTCCAAATGCTTTATCTTCTTCAATCACACCACATGTTTTTGTATCTTTATATGCATTGAAAATATATTCCGCCGCATAATGATTTTTTATAACCTTATCTTCTACGATTCCCATTCCGGTTTCTGCTACAGCTGCTTTTGCTAATGGAATACGCTGTGCATTTGCCGCCATGGCTGCTGCAAAAAAGATTTTGTCTACCTGTTCCTGAGAAAAGGTGGCAAATTCTCTTTGTGCTTTTTTCATAGCTTCCATCTTCTCTAACAGAGCTTCTACAGAGTTAATTGCGTTTGACATTTTTTTACCTCCAAAAGATTGTTAATTTTTTAACCATCTCGAAGTTTAATAGATTGTTAAATTTTTGTCAATATAGTTTTTAGAACTTCTTTTTTATCTCTGTTTTTCATAAATCAACGCAATTTTTTGTCTATTTTGTAGGCATTTTTACTTTTCATAAATAGAAAAAAAGATAGAAGCTAAGAAATACTTCTATCTTTTTCACATAAATATTGTTAATTTTTTAACACTTTTTGTTTATTTTAATCAATCTCTTCCAATACTCTCAGATAATGATTTGCTTCACGAAGTACATGGTCTGCCAAAAGAGGTAAGATAATCGAACGGATTTCGCATCGCGTAAGCCCTCTTGTACCAGCTGCTTTGAAGTCTCGAATCTCTTCCGTTTTCTCAATGGTTCTTCTTGTTAGCTCATTGCTAGCTCTCATGTCCTGGCGACGAGCCTGCTCCAGAAGCTCTCTAAAATCCTCTGCCAGTTCATCTGCGGTTTCCATAAGTGCTTCTTCTGTTGGATCTAATAGTCCACGGATAAATTCCGCATGCTCCATCATAATCTGGTTCCAGAAAAGTTCTGTATTTCGACTGTCCGCACTAGATACACGACCAGTTTCCAGGTCTCGAATCGTCTGTAAATAGAGTCTCGCTTCTCGGATGATATGCTCTATCAGAAGAGGATAATTGGCTGTGTATAGATTACAGGAAAGAACGTCTTTTAAGACCCTTTCTTTAAATCGAATCAAACCACTTGTCAACTGTATCACTCTTTGATTCAACGCTCGAACCTGCTCCTCCAGTTCCCTGCTTGGCTGCTCCATGCCACCAGCACGTAGTCTCTGTTCTGCTCTTGTAATCCGAGTGTCGATTGGAACGCCTGACAGTCGGCTGGTCTGCCTTTCTGCAGTTTCGGTGTACTCCGTTACTACCTCTCCAGATTGGAGTACATCTTCACCCACATTGCCATTTGCTAATCGAACGGCTTCTCTCAAGGCATTTTCAAACATATCCCGATACCAGTTTGCTTCGTTTATATAACTGCTTTCTGCCGCTGGAAATCCCGCCATAAGAAACAAGGAATGTTCCTTCATGATTCGTCCAAAAAACAAGTGGGTTTCCAGCGATGTTTTCACATAATTTGTCATTTTATTATCCTTAAATGAAGTATCATTATAGGATATGCAAAATAAAATATTTGTTTACATAACAAAAACCTAGCGGAATCACATCCACTAGGCTTCTTCTAGAATTTAAACATGTACTTATACTTTGCCGCCTGATAACGCAAGGTATCCTCTACGCGTTTAAGCTCTTGCTCTGTATAACCATCCACTCTTCCATTTGTAACATCCTCTTCTGTTAAAAAATATTTCTCTCGTAATTCAGTGACTACATCTGTGATTCGGCTTGCCGAAAAGTCAAATTTCAAGTGACAACCATAAAGTTCATTGGCAACATCAAGCTGTTCATCAAAATCACGGCTGAAAGGCTTTGCAACTATTTTCTCTTTACAGGCAAAATAATCTTTCTCAAGCGGGAAGTCTACTTTCGTATCTGCAAACAAGGATAGTCCCATATCATAAAGAGGACAGAGACGATATTTATCTGTCTCTTTATTGTAAAGGATAGATATATTATTCGTATGTCTGTCTTCATTCAAAAAGAAAGTATCCATCTCCAATATCTTTGTTAGGTATATTCCGAAATCCTCTATCTTCGTAATATTACCTAAAACTTCCTCTGTATATTTTATGCGTTCTTTTACATTTGAAATACGGGCAAGCTGTTTGGCAAGTCCAATGGTTGTATGATTTCGAAATAATCGTTCTAAAGGAACTAATACCTCATCTTTTTGACGAAAATTCTCACTACGGCATCCTCGATAATCCTTATCCTTGTAGCGAATCATGACTGGCTCATAAACAACTGCATTTGTAATGTTTGATTGTCTTAACAAGTGTGACGTAACCACCTCTGCAAGACTTTCATACCCGAACTGGTCAGCCTTGTACCAGTATCCATCTTGCATCCATTTCATCTGATTACCCTTAGAGGAATGACCAAATCCCATTTTGTGATTAGCCTGTTTCATCTCCACATGCAACATAGAAATACCTTCTTTTTTTCTCAAATTTAAATTGCTGCCGGATTCAAATATGTGACCTTCAACCACTGCATATCTTCGCCCATACGCCCCTGCGTCTTCTCAATAATATATAATGGATCATAAAAATCCAGTTCCAAATCCTGTAAAATCAACTTTAGATTGTCTCTCGTTCTTGGGAAACATCTTTCCTCCAAGAACTCCATAAAATCCTCCCAGGTAGGATTTATATTTATCCCAAACGCTCGAAGCATAATTTTATCGGTTGTATTATTTATCGCTATTTTCTCATGTTTGAAATCTACCAGAATCTGTGTACAACACTCATCCTCACACATGAAGTCCATACGCATGGTATAATCCACTACATTGACTTCTTTGAATGGACGATTCAATTCTCTCCATAGTTTTATGCTTTCAATGATGGCCTCCATCTGCTGATCTTTCTTATTCAGGTAAGCAGATAAGGTCTGACGAGATACTCCGTATTCCTTTGCCAAAGCAGATACCGTAATCCCCTGTTTCCTTTTGGTTCGAAGCTCTGTAATCTGCTCATCTGTAAATACAGGCTTTCTACCTGCGCCACGTTCATTTGCTTTTCCCATGGTATGCCCTCCTCTCTATTTAGAATCTGTATCTGGTATTCCCATTATGTATGAAAACAGAAAAAGTGTCAAGAAATTAATTTCTTGACACTTTAGTAATTTTGTAAAACTATTTTTAAATATTCTTCACAACTTCATATGCTCTCGTAATGGCATCTCTTAAGTTACCAACCTTCTCACCATCACCAATCAAATGATAATGTGTGTTAGCTGCTTTTAACATTTCTTCCACAGTTGGATCTACATGGTATCCATTTGCAAATACGAGGGTATCTGCATCTGCGATTACATGCTCTGTACCATTTTGTTCATAAGTAATGGTATCTTCGGTAACTGCTGTTACTTTTGCACTACATTCGATATGTACACCTTTTGCCATCATTCTCTGAACCAATACACTTCGGCCAGAACCTGATTCATTCATGAGGATTTCTGGTGCCATTTCAAGGACAGTGATGTCACGGTTACGAACAAATCTATCGTTTACAAGTGGAGCAAGGTATTCTGCTAATTCACAGCCTACGCTTCCACCGCCAATAATGATAATCTTGCGTCCTGGGAAAGCTTTTCCTGCTAAAATATCATCTGCTGTAACTGCCTGCTTGAAGCCTGTAAACGCATCGATAACGTTTGGTTTTGCACCTGCTGCAGCGATTACTTCATAGCCTGCAAATTCTCCTTCTAACATTTCTTTTGTTACAGGTGTGTTAAGACGAACCTCTACGCCACTTGTTTCCAAACGATGCGCCAAGAACTGAACCACTTTGGTAAGCTCCTGTTTGCCGATTGGAACACAAGCTACATGCAAAGCTCCACCAAGCTCTGCTGTTGCTTCGCAAAGCACTACATTATGTCCACGTTTTTTCGCTACGAAAGCAGCTTCCATACCCGCTGGACCACCACCGATAACAAGTACGTTTTTCTTAACTTCTGCTTCTGTTAAGGTATCTTCGTTTTCTAATTCGAAGGATGGGTTAATGGTACATGAGATACGTTTTCCAAACATGATACCATTTAAGCAGCGTCCACATCCGATACATGGACGAACTTCGATTTCTCTTCCTTCGTATACCTTGTTTGCAAATTCTGGTTCGCAGAGATTTGCACGACCAATATAGCAAGCATCTGCAAGTTCATTTGCAATGATTTCATCCGCTACCCACGCATCTGTGATACGACCAACCGTTGCAACAGGGATGTTAACCTGTTTCTTGATGTAAGCTGAAAGGTCAGTATGAGAACCCTGTTTGGTACCTGGTGCTGGCATTGAGCTTGCACGTTTTACGGTGTTACCACCCGATACATGAAGGATATCTACACCTGCTTTTTCCAACTGTTTTGCTACATAAGTCATATCCGTTAAATTCAAGCCGCCATCACTATATTCGTCACCAGAAATACGAACCTGAATGATAAAATCATCACCGCAGGTCTTACGAACTTCTTCAATTACTTCTAAGGTTAATCTTAAGCGTCCATTGATATCTCCGCCGTATTCATCACAACGTTTGTTGTAAAGTGGTGTAAGGAAACCACCCAGTAAACCATGTGCATGTGCTGCATGGATTTCTACACCGTCACCGCCTGCCTGTTTTACACGGTAAGCAGCTTCACCAAACTGGCGGATAATCACCTTTAATTCTTCTTTTGTCACAGCTCTTGGTGCTGCCTTTGCGTAATATGGACCTACGTTGGAAGGAGCGATAAGCTGTGGTGTTCCTGGAATTGGGAATGCCATATATGCTGGATGGAAAAGCTGTGGAAGCATTTTACAACCATATTTATGTATTTCTGCAAAAAGCTTGGTCCAGCCTTCGATAAATGTGTCATCATGGATCGACATATCGCCTGGAAGATAAATATATGTAGGTTCTACCGTTACTACCTCTGTAACGATAAGACCTACGCCACCCTTTGCACGAGCACCATAGTGCTGGATAAGTTCTTCGGTTACATAACCTTTGTCTGCCAGGTTGGTAGAAATTGGTGGCATAAAAATACGGTTTTTAATTTCTGTTTTTCCAACTTTGAGTGGCTGGAAAAGATGTGTATATTTTGTCATCTCTAAATTCTCCTTTAAAAATGGGCTGCCACTTGGACAGCCCATTTGGTTAAGCCTTCAAGGGCTTTGAATTTATTTCATATTTCTTAGATCTCATTTGCTGCGTTGTAGCCGCCACGGATAGCTGATGCGATATCAGCTGTCTTTTCGCCTGAGCAGTCGCCAGCATAGTAAACTGGTACGTTTACGCCTTCTACATCAAGTACGTTCTTCTTAGAACCTACAGCCATGATGATGGTATCGCAGTCGATAGCAACTTCATTGCCTTCTGCATCTGTAACGTTTACTGTCTTGCCACCATTTGAGATGCTGTTTACTTTTGTATTTACATACTGTTTTACATCATGAGCAGCGAAGTCTTCCATCATGTATGGAAGTACTGTTGGAGATTCCTGAGCAGCAATCTTTTCTGTCATTTCGATGATAGAAACTGCATTGCCCTTGTTTGCAATATATTCTGCTGTTTCAGCACCTACGAGACCACCACCGATTACTACACAGTGTCCGTTTACTTCTGCTTTTTCAGCAAGAACATCCCATGAAGATACTACTGTTGGAGCATCAGCACCTTCGATTGGAAGTGTAATGTCATGAGCACCTACTGCAACGATAACTGCGTCAGCTGCGTTCATGATTTCTTTTGTAGCTTCTGTATTTAAGTGAATTTCTACGTCCATGCCTGGTAAAATCTTTTCATAGTATTCTACTGCACGAAGGATATCTGCTTTACGAGGTGGTACTGCAGCGATCTGAATCTGTCCACCGATGCATTCTTCTTTTTCATATACATCTACATGATGTCCACGGATAGCTGCTACACGAGCTGCTTCTAAACCTGCAAGTCCTGCACCAACGATAACTACGTTCTTCTTAGCATCTGCTGGTTTGATAGAGATAGTAGCTTCGTCACCGTTTTCTGCGTTAAGTACACAAGAGATATAACGACGGCTAGAGATAGCGTCTACACAACCCTTGTTACATGTTAAGCATTCACGGATTGGTTCGTCTTTTTCAACTTTAACAGCGATATCTGGATCACAGCAAAGGGAACGTCCATAAGCGATGATATCTGCATCACCGTTTGCAAGAATTTCTTCACCATTTGCTACAGTAAGTACACGACCTACAGTTGCCACTGGAATAGAAACTGCTTCTTTTACTTTGATACAGGTTGGAAGAGTCCAGTTGTCAGCCTGTGTTCCCATTGGTGGGATAGTGTCAGCCATGTTTCCTGTATGGTTAGCCTGAGCAACCTGAATCATCTGTACACCAGCTTTTTCAAGTAATTTAGCGAATTCGATGCCTTCTGCTTCGATTAAACCACCTTTACCGCGTAAGCTGCCATCTTCGTTTACAGTTACGATTGGTAATTTGTATTCAATCATAAGTCCAGGAGCTGCTTCTTTGATTGCTTCTACTACTTCTAATGCATAGCGAACACGGTTTTCGAATGCTCCGCCGTATTCATCTGTTCTATGATTTAAGATTGTTGAGCAGAGAGAACCAAGTAAACGGTCACCGTGAACTTCGATTGCATCGATACCAGCTTCTTTTGCAAGTCTAGCTGCGTTTGCAATCGCTGCTTTAATCTGGTTTAACTGATCTACAGTTGCTTCTGAAACGAAGTGCTGCATATCATGGTGAAGCTTTGCGTAAGCTTCTTTTGTCACTTTGTCAGCTTCTTCCATCTTAGCCTGGAAACCAGCCATATCGCCAGCTTCTTTTAACTGCATAGCGGCCTGTCTAGCTGCACCTGCCATACCGATCATGCGTCCTACGCCTGGTACGTCATATTCTGGATGGAAAATCTGTAATGCAACTTTTGCATCATATTTATGTAATGTATCTGCCAATGCTTTGAATGCTGGAATCTGAGCATCATCAAATAACTTTGGAGTTGGAGATGCTGTACGAACTGGAGCTACGTCACCGATAACGATGTAGCCTACGCCGCCTTTTGCAAGTCTTTCATAGAAAGCCAAGCTTCTTGGTCCGATAGAACCATCACGTTCTTCATATCCTGTTGTAAGTGGTGGGAACATGATACGGTTTTTGAGTGTCAAATTGCCAACTTGAATTGGCTGAAGTAATAAAGAATCTTTGCCCATAGGTTTGGTCCTCCTCAATAGAAAATAATGATATAAATATTGTTACATTTCTAATTGTTAAAATTTTATCATTCTCAAAAACATGTGTAAATAATATATCAATTTATGATAGTTTTGAATCAAGAAAAGGGAGTTTCTAATCTCCATCTTATTATTTTAACAGGTTGCAGCTTCCAAGGCGATTTTCATCATAGCTGTAAATGCGTTCTGTCTTTCTTCTGCACTTGTCACTTCTTGCGTTACAAAAGAGTCTGAAATTGTCAAAAGACATGCCGCCTTCTTTCCTAATACATTTGCGTTATGGAACAATGCAAAGCTTTCCATTTCTACACATTTTGCACCATGCTTCTCTGGATAACGGGTATAGCTGCCACGATTTGCATCCTGATAAAACACATCACTGGAATGAATTCTGGATAATTTACAAGGAATATCTAGTTTTTCTGCTGCAGCCAGAATTCTTTCGTTTGCTTCCTTAGATGGATATAACACGTCATCTTCGCATCCATTCTGTGTTTTTGCAAAATTAGATTCACTGTATGCACTTTCCGCCAATACAACATCATATACATTTAAATCTGCAGAATATGATCCTGCAGAACCTACACGAATAATCGTTTCTACTCCATACTGTGAATACAATTCATAAGAATAAATTCCGATACTTGGCATCCCCATACCACTTGCCATAACAGAAACCTCTTTGCCATTATAGGTACCTGTATAGCCCAATACATTTCTTACCGAAGTTACAAGCTTTGGATTTTCCAAAAATGTTTCCGCAATAAATTTTGCTCTCAAAGGATCTCCTGGCATAAGTACTGTTTTTGCAAATGCCCCATTTTCTGCTCCATTATGTGGTGTTGACATAGTAATTCCTCCTCCAATATTTTTTTATATTATACAATAACTTTCATAAACTTACTAGAAACGATTTCGCATATAAAAACAAAAGGAGGTTACATGCTAGCATGCACCTCCTTTGTTTTTATACGCTTACTCGGCTAAATCGTTACATTTCTATTTTCGTCCACAGCACTGTTTGTATTTCTTACCACTACCACATGGACATGGATCGTTTGGATATACTTTTTCGCTTGCACGTTTCTTTGGTGCTGCTTTGGCTGTGTCATCTTTGTTTGTACCAGTTACTTTCGCAACTTCTTCACGTTCTACCTTCTGTTCTACTTTTACGTGGAAGAGAAGTTTTACAGTATCTTCCTGAATGGCTGCTGTCATTTCGTCAAACATGTCGAAGCCTGACATCTTGTATTCTACCAATGGGTCACGCTGACCATATGCCTGAAGACCGATACCCTGACGAAGCTGATCCATATCGTCGATGTGATCCATCCACTTACGGTCAATTACCTTAAGGAGGATAACACGTTCTAATTCACGGAACTGTTCTGGTTCTGGGAACTCTGTTTCCTTTGCTTCGTAGAGACGAACTGCCTGTTCCTTCAAGTACTGTTTCAATTCTTTATCGCTATTAATAGAAGCCAAATCTTCTCTGCGAATCTTCTTTAATGGAATGATAGGTAAGAGAATGTCGTTGAGTTCTCTAATATTCCAGTCTTCTTTTTCTATTTCTCCAGAAATACAGATATCTACTGCTTTTTCTACCTGATCCTGAATCATCTTGAAAATAACATCACGCATGTTTTCACCGTTTAATACACGGAGACGTTCTGCATAAATGATTTCTCTCTGGTCGTTGTTTACCTGGTCGTATTCTAACAAGTTTTTACGAATACCGAAGTTGTTGCTTTCAATCTTCTGCTGTGCTTTTTCGATGGCAGAAGTAAGCATATTGTGCTGAATTTCTTCGTTTTCTGGTACACCAAGTGTAGTAAATACATCCATCAGACGGTCAGAACCGAACAAACGCATCAGGTCATCTTCCAATGAAATATAGAACTTGGATTCCCCTGGGTCACCCTGACGTCCAGAACGTCCACGGAGCTGGTTATCGATACGTCTGGATTCATGACGTTCCGTACCAATGATTTTCAAACCACCGGCTGCTTTTGCTTCGTCATCCAGCTTAATGTCAGTACCACGACCTGCCATGTTGGTTGCGATGGTTACTGCTCCAGCCACACCTGCCTGCGCTACGATTTCAGCTTCCATTTCATGGAATTTCGCATTTAATACAGTATGTGGAATACCTTCGCGTTTCAATAACTTACTGATTAATTCAGATGTTTCAATGGTAATTGTACCTACCAGTACAGGCTGTTTCTTTGCGTGTGCCTTCTTTACTTCCTGCACAACTGCCCAGAATTTCTCCTTCTGTGTCTTGTAAACCGCATCTTCATGGTCTACACGGGCGATTGGACGGTTCGTAGGAATTTCAATAACGTCCATACCATAGATATCACGGAATTCCTTTTCTTCGGTAAGAGCAGTACCTGTCATACCCGCTTTTTTATCAAATTTATTAAAGAAGTTCTGGAATGTAATCGTTGCAAGAGTCTTGCTTTCACGTTTTACTTTTACATGTTCCTTCGCTTCGATTGCCTGATGCAAACCATCGGAATAACGACGGCCTGGCATAATACGACCAGTAAATTCATCTACGATCATTACCTGGTCATCTTTTACTACATAATCCTGATCTCTGTGCATGAGATTGTGGGCACGAAGAGCAAGGATAATATTGTGCTGAATTTCTAAGTTTTCAGGGTCTGCAAGGTTTTCAATATGGAAGAACTGTTCTACCTTTGCCACACCTGCTTCTGTCAGGTTTACTACTTTGTCTTTTTCATTTACAACAAAGTCACCACTTTCCTGCTGTTCAATACCCATGATGGCATCCATCTTAGAATATTCTTCTACATCCTCACCACGCTGCAACTGTCTTGCAAGTATGTCACAAGCTTCATATAACTTGGTAGATTTTCCACTCTGTCCAGAAATAATGAGTGGTGTTCTAGCCTCGTCAATAAGAACAGAGTCAACTTCGTCGACGATTGCATAATGCAAGTTGCGAAGAACCAACTGTTCCTTATAAATAACCATGTTATCTCTCAGATAATCGAAACCTAATTCGTTATTGGTAACATAGGTAATATCACATTTGTAGGCTTCACGACGTTCATCATTGTTCATGCTGTTTAAAACAACACCAACCTTAAGGCCTAAGAACTCATGCACCTGTCCCATCCACTCCGCGTCACGCTTTGCAAGGTAATCGTTTACGGTAACAATATGCACACCATTTCCTTCTAAGGCGTTTAAGTAAGCTGGAAGTGTAGAAACCAGAGTTTTACCTTCACCGGTTCTCATTTCTGCAATACGTCCCTGATGAAGCACAATACCACCAATAATCTGTACGCGATAATGTTCCATACCAAGTACACGACGTGCCGCTTCTCTTACTGTTGCATAAGCTTCTGGCAAGATATCATCCATCGTTTCGCCATTTGCAAGACGATTCTTGAATTCTTTGGTCTTAGCCTTTAATTCATCATCCGAAAGAGCCATCATTGTATCTCTTAAGGATTCTACTTTATCTACAATTGGATAAATTCTTTTTAATTCTCTCTCACTGTGGGTTCCAAAAATCTTATCAAAAATACCCATTTCAAACTCCTTTATCTTCTTTTTCTGCCCATCCTCAGGCAAATTACCACGATATTGTACCACTTTGGAAAATTTTTCTCAATAAAAATAGGTAAACGATTTGTAAACTTTTTATTAATATCGCCAATTAGTAAAATAAATTATATACAAATTCCGATTTGTCGACGCCTTATGTTTATTTTGAAATAAAATATGTCGCTGTGTCTTCTAGGAGATTTCGAACCTTTAAGGAAAACGCGTTTATTTTCTTGAAGCACTCTGCTTGCTTAAATTTTGTGTCTGGCATAGCTTTTACTATCTGCGCCACTTTGTCCGTGTGCAACAGACACCGTACTCCCATTTCTGTTTCTCTAATGTGGGCAGTCTTATAAAGTTGATATTACATGAGCAATGCAAAAACTCGGTGCAAGTACGGCACCTCAGACAGTGTGCATGGTTCATGACGTTTTATAATCCTTCCCACATAAGAGAAAC
>JAFUPI010000019.1 GCA_017481285.1 Agathobacter sp.
AAGACTACAAGGTAGATAGGGCAGAGGTGGAAGTGCAGTAATGCATGGAGCTGACAGTTACTAATAGGTCGAGGGCTTGACCAAAGTTAGAACTTGGAAAGTGTTACATCAAATCTGTGTGAAGTTTTGAAGGTATATACCTTAACAAAAGACGTAATTAAGTATTGCGTCTTTTTTGATTTTAAGTTATAATATCTTTGTTGCGGTCATAAGACCATAATATAGGGGTGTAGTTCATCGGTAGAATAAGAGTCTCCAAAACTCCAGAGGTGGGTTCGATTCCTACCACCCCTGCTAAAAGAAACAGCTAGAAGCGAGCGCTTTTAGCTGTTTTTTTGTGTCTTTAAATTAAGAAAAGAGTTTTAAATACCATTTGTATTTAAAACTCTTTTCTTAGTTTGGATTGTTTGTTCTGTCTAGCAAATAATCTATTGTCACACCATAATAATCAGCTAATTTAATTAAAACCTCGGCTGTAAGTGAAATTACACCAGTTTCATACTGGGAATAGGTGTTTTGTGATACGTTCAAAAAATTTGCTATCTCCCTTTGTTTGATATCTCTGTCTTCACGAATTGCTCGTAAATTTTTATATTGCATAAAATTCACCTCGAATGTATTATGCATTATCTGTAATCAAGATATTGACTTTATATCTGTAATATAGATATAATTTTTTTATAATATACCGTGATATATTAAGAGCAACAACACGAAAGAGAGGTATCATAAGTGAAAAGGACAAACAAAAAAGTTTTAAGTTTTATGTTAGCAATTTTAATGGCAGTGTCTACTATGTTTATAGGAGCTATTGAAACAAAAGCAGATACGGGGAAAATCTATGAGCCATATTACGATGCAGAAAGCGACAAAGTAGTAGGTGCTCCAGAGGTTGGAACGGTATTGAAGCCAGAAGATGTAATTAAAGGTGGAGACAATCTTGCAGAAAATGTAAAAATTTATGTGTGTGTTCATGCTTTTAAAGAAGAAATAACCGAAGATGCTAGAGGTTATATCATAGAGTCTATTGAAAAAGGTGAGCAGAAACAGGTTTCAGATATGAGAACAGTTTTAGAAACTGGTGAGACGGGATTCACGGTTGCGAAGGTTGAAACTTCTGAAGTGGGAGAAAAGACGATTATATATATTCGTGTATATGCAAATGAATGTTTTGAGAAATTAGATAATCTAGTAATTGAATTTGACTGGTCTAAATTTGATGTTGAGATTGGTGGATTATTAGATATGCAAAGCTTTAAAGAAGGATTTGTAAAAAACGATAAGTTCACTTCTAAAGTGGGATTTGAACTTGGACAAATCTTTGTTGTTTCACCGGATGGAACAGAAGACTCCTTCCATGGTGGAGAAGATGTTATAATAGATAAGGATAATAGATACAAAACTTATGCGATTCTTTTCCTTAAGGATGGATATTATGTAGAAGTTGAAGATACTAGTATTGTTGTAAATGATGCAACTGTAAAAGATGGAGTGGCGGCACCATCTACGGAACAGTCTCATTATTGGTCTACTTATATTGTAGTTCCAATCGATTTTGGAACTGGTGCAGAGATGGTTGAAAGAGTAGAAAATGCGAAAGCATCGGTAGTTCCACCAACAGAGGAAGAAGAAACAAACGATTTTGCTGCAAAATTAGAAAATGAATCGGAAGTTACAGGTAAAATTCAGTTAACAGAGGAAGAGAAAGCTGCGGTTGAAGGCGGAGAAGAATTAGAAGTAATTCTTGGCTTTAAAGATGCTGGTGCAACGGCAACAACAGAAGAACAGAAAGCAATTGAAAAAGAACTTTCTAACAAGAAAATTGGAACATTCCTTGAAATTGATTTAACAAAGAAAATTGGTACATACGAAGCAAAGGTGTCTGAAACAACAGGTGCAGTTGCAATTACATTTGAACTTCCAAAGGAATTAGTGAATACAGATTCAAAAGTAAATAGAACTTATAGCGTTATGAGATATCATGATGGAAAAGTGGACAATTTGGATGCAAAATATGATGCAGAAAAAGGAACGATTACTTTTGAAACAGATAAATTCTCTACATATGCGGTGGTGTACCAAGATGCAACAATAGTACCAAATACAGGAGATAGCACAAATGTTGCTATGTATGTAATGTTATTTGTTTTCGGAGCAGGACTTCTTACGGTGTATTCAAGAAAACAGAATGAAATTTAATGTGTACAGAGAAAGTCTCTACGCTTGACAGCGTAGGGGCTTTTTTTGTATAGTAGAAAAAGTGGGAGAACAGTTTGAGGGGATAAATTTATTTTATGAGATACGTAAGAGCAGAACATTTAGAAAAGGGTATGGTTCTGGTAAATACCTTATATGACAATAATGAAAAGGTGCTTTTAAAGGCCAATAGAAAGCTGACACAGAATTATATCAATCGTATTCAGCAACTGGATATTTTGGGGTTGTATGTGTTTGAAGACGATGAGATTGAAGAACATACACCGATTGTATCGGAACAGACTCGTTTGAAAGCAATTAAGAGTTTGAAACGTTTGAATATTGATGATTGCATTTATATTGCCAATAATATCGTAGAAGAGATTCGTGAAAGTGAGTCCATGATTGTGGAAACGATTCATCTTTCTACCTATGATAATTATACCTATTCACATAGTGTAAATGTAGACATGTTATCAGTTATTTTAGGTGTTGCATGCGGCCTTCGAGATGATGAACTTAAGAAGCTTTCGCAGGCGGCGCTTTTGCATGATATCGGGAAAACCTGTGTGCCAATTGAGATTATTAATAAACCGGGCAGATTAACCGAAGAAGAATATGCAGAAGTAAAGAATCATCCGCGTTATGGCTATAATATGCTACGAGATAATTATGAGGTGTCGTCGGTAGCCAGAAATGCAATCCTTTCGCATCATGAAAATGAGGATGGAAGCGGCTATCCAAGAGGACTTACTTCAGAGAAAATTCATTTGTTTGCAAAGATTATTCATGTAGCAGACGTATATGATGCACTTACGACAAAACGAGTATATAAGGATGCGATGAATCCAGCAGATGCCTTGGAGTATTTGATGGGTAATGCAGAGCGAATGTTTGATAAAGATTTGGTGGCTACTTTTATGGAATATGTAGCTCCGTATCCATTGGGGGTTCAGGTAGAGCTCTCTACAGGACAGAAGGCAATTGTTGTAAAAAATAATAGAAGCATGCTGAGTCGGCCAGTGGTTCGTTTGGATAGTGGAACAAGAGTGGATTTGTTAGAACATTTGGATATAACTATTGTGAAGATGTTGACGGATTTTAATTAAAAGATATGAATAAAAAGAGTAAAAAGAATGCTCCTGATGAAAATCAGGAGCATTTATTGACGAAAAATAAACTTCATATTTCTGTTCGAAATTTAGTAGAATTTATTTTCCGAGAAGGGGATATTGATAATCGAAATGGTCGTCCACCTAGTGCGGATGCGATGATGGAAGGCAGTCGCCTGCATCGAAAAATCCAAGGAGCGATGGGACCAGAATATCAGGCGGAAGTGCCGCTGAAGTATTCGGTGGAAGAAGCTTTGTATGAACTGACTATAGATGGCCGTGCAGATGGTATTTTTACGAATGAAGCAGGATTGGTTGTAATTGATGAAATTAAGGGTGTATACAAGAATCTGGAGTATATGGAGCAACCGATTTATGTGCATCAGGCACAGGCTATGTGCTATGCCTATATTTTTGCAAAGCAAAATGAGCTAGAGCAGATTGCGATACAGATGACCTATATCAATTTGGATACGGAGGAAAAGAAGTATTTCCAGCAAGAATTTTCTTTTGAGGAACTGGAGGAATGGTTCCAAGAACTGATGCGAAGCTATAAGAAATGGGCGGATTTTCAGTTTGAGTGGAAGCAGAAAAGACAAGCATCTATTCATAAACTGGAATTTCCATATGAATATCGCGAGGGTCAGAAACAATTGGTGATGGATGTGTATCGAACCATTCATCGTGGGAAGAATCTTTTTATCCAGGCACCAACGGGAGTTGGGAAAACGATTTCTACGATTTTTCCAGCGGTAAAAGCGGTGGGAGAAAATCTTGGCGATAGAATCTTTTATTTGACAGCTAAGACGATTACCGGTACGGTTGCGAAAGAAACGTTTCAGCTTTTGCGGGAACAGGGATATCAAGCAAAGACAATTCAACTTACGGCAAAAGAAAAGCTGTGCTTGTGTGAAGAAATGGAGTGTAATCCGGTGAATTGTCCTTATGCAAAGGGACATTTTGACCGTGTAAATGATGCGGTGTTTGAACTTTTGCAGGAAAGCGATATGTTTACCCGAGAGGAGGTGCTTGAACAGGCGAGGAAACATCAGGTTTGTCCATTTGAGATGAGTCTGGATGTGGCCACATGGGCAGATAATATTATTTGTGACTATAATTATGCGTATGATCCGAATGTATATTTAAAACGTTTCTTTCAGGAAGGCGTAAAAGGAGATTATATTTTTCTGGTAGACGAGGCGCACAACCTGGTGGATCGTAGCCGAGAGATGTATAGTGCTGCAATTTACAAAGAAGATTTTCTGGCAATCAAGCGGTTGATGAAAAATTATAACAAAAAAATAGAAAAGCTTGCAGAGCGTTGCAATAAGATTTTACTGGAATACAAGCGAGAATGTAAGAATTATTGTTTGTATGAGAATATTGGAAATCTACATTTTGCGTTGCATTTACTTGTGAGTGAGATTGAAGACTTCTTGCAAAAACCAAGACGATTTAAGGAAACTAAGGGAGAGTTTAGTGAGAATCCATGGGATTTTCTGGGCAAAAAAGAGCTGCTGGATTTCTACTTTAGCATTCGAAATTTCCTGAATATTATGGAATTGGTGGACGAGCATTATCAGATTTATACAGAGATACAGGAAGATGGCCGATTTATGATGAAACTCTTTTGCGTAGATCCGTCGGAAAATCTGCAGAAATGTATTGAAAAGGGCAGAAGTACGATTTTCTTTTCGGCTACTTTGCTGCCGATTCAGTATTATAAAAATCTTTTGAGTACAGAGAAAGATAATTATGCAATTTATGCACAAAGCACCTTTCGAGAGGACCAGCGGCTTTTGGCATTTGGAAATGATGTCAGTACGAAGTACACAAGACGTAATGAGAAAGAGTTTCGGAAAATTACAGAGTATATTGTGAAAACGGTTCATTGTAAAAAGGGTAATTATATGGTGTTTTTTCCTTCATACAAGTTGATGAATCAGGTCTATGAAGTCTTTCTGGAATTGGATGGAAACAGGGCGGAGTCTGTGATACAGGGAAATAGTATGAAAGAGGCGGATCGCGAGGCCTTTTTGCAGAAGTTTGAAGAGGAGCATGATACTTCCTTTGTAGCTTTTTGTGTTATGGGAGGTATCTTTGGCGAAGGGATTGATTTGACAAATGATCGTTTGATTGGTGCGATAGTCGTAGGGACCGGATTGCCACAAATCAGTAATGAACGGGAGATTTTGAAGAATCATTTTGACGCGATTTCTGGAAATGGTTTTGATTATGCATTTCGTTATCCGGGGATGAATAAGGTGTTGCAGGCAGCAGGGCGTGTGATTCGAACGACGGAGGATACAGGCATTATTTTGCTTTTGGATGAGCGTTTCCTGCAGTCAGATTATCAAGGTTTGTATCCGAGAGAATGGACGAAACGGACCATTTGTAATAGCAATACCATCGAACAAATCGTGGAGACATTTTGGAATAATAAAAAAGAGGAGTCGTAAAGACTCCTCGGGATTAGCATTCTGGCAGAAGTTTTAGGAATTCGTCGGTTGATGCTGATACTGGAAAAGCGGTATTGACAGAAGCGACCATTTGTCGTGCTGGCAATTTTTCCTTGGTTGGAAGGATTACTAAATCTTTGTCGTTTTCTTCTACGCAATAATCTGGAACGAAGGCGATGCCAAGACCGATGCGGGCCAGGTCAATCAGCAAATCGTTGCTGTTTAGTTCAATATCAGGCACGAGCTCTAACTGATGCTGAATGAAAATATTGTGAAGGAATTCACTTGTGGTACTTTGACGACTGAGCATCATAAGCGGATGCTGCTTTAGCTCTTCAAAGGTGATTTCCTTTTCTTTGAAATCAAAATAATTTGGATTTGCTACAAATACATCATGGAACGTGCTGATGTTTTTCTGGATGTATTCGTGATTTAAGTGAGCGTTTGGAAAGTTTGTAACAATTAAATCAACTTTACGCTGATCCAAAAGCTCTACACACTGAATGGAAGTGGCGTTTGTTACTTTGATTGGAACATTTGGGAATTTCCTGTGAAATTCTTTCAAGTAAGGCACTAAGAAATAACGGCATATCGTATCACTGGCTCCGATATGGAGCTGACCGAGACCGAGCGTGCCGGAATCAAGTAACTGGCTTTCGCCACGTGAAATCAAATTCATGGCAGGTTCAATGTGTTTCAGTAGTAAGCTGCCTGCTGGAGTAAGCTGTACTTTTTTGGTACTACGAATAAAAAGCGACTGTCCCAGTTTTTTTTCTAAAGTTTTGATAGACTGGCTGACCGCGGACTGAGAAATGAACAACTTCTTGCTGGCTTCCGAGAAGCTGAGAGAAGATGCTACATAATAAAAAACTTTATATAATTCATAATTGATATCCATATGTATCCCCTTTGTAATCATTTTACGAGTATCAAGGATATTATAAGCCGAGCTTATAAATAATGTCAATCTAATTTCTAAATATTAGAGGTAATGTATGATAAGGAAGTGGAGCATGGAGAAGTTTCAGAAGATAGTAGTGAAGAAAATCTTATAAATTAGTTTAAATATATTAATTTTGCTAATTAGAATTAGAGTGGTATACTTAGTATGATAAACAAAACCTCGGAGGAAAAATCATGAGTAATGTACGTCGTGTTTACGTAGAAAAGAAACCAGACTTTGCAGTAAAGGCAAAAGAATTACGTGAAGAAGTAAAAAACTATCTCGGAATTAAAACAGTTACAAATGTACGTGTTTTAATTCGTTATGACATCGAAAATATTTCAGATGAAGTATATAAGAATGCTCTTATGACAGTATTTTCTGAACCACCAGTAGATGATGTTTATGAAGAAACATTTGAGTATGGTGATGCACATGTATTCTCAGTAGAGTACTTACCTGGTCAGTATGATCAGAGAGCGGACTCTGCGGAACAGTGTATTAAGCTGTTGAAAGAAACAGAAGAGCCAATCATTCGTTGTGCAACTACATATGTGGTAGAAGGTACACTTACAGAGGATGAATTTGCAGCTATCAAAAAGCATTGTATCAACCCTGTAGACTCTCGCGAAACAGATTTGGAAAAACCAGAAACCTTAGAACAGAAATTTGATGAACCAGAAGATGTTATTATCTTTGATGGTTTTGCAGACATGCCAGAAGCAGAATTAAAAGAACTCTATAGTTCATTAAATCTTGCTATGACTTTTAAGGATTTCCTTCATATTCAGAATTATTTCAAAAATGAAGAGAAACGTGATCCTTCTATGACAGAAATCCGTGTGTTAGATACATACTGGTCTGACCACTGCCGTCATACTACATTCTCAACTGAACTTACAGAGGTAGCATTTGACGAAGGATATTACAATGCTCCAATCAAAGCAACCTATGAAGATTACTTAAATACACATAAAGAAATGTATGCTGGCCGTGATGACAAATTCGTTTGTCTTATGGATATTGCACTTCTTGCTATGAAGAAATTAAAAGCGGAAGGCAAGCTTGCGGACCAGGAAGAATCCGATGAAATCAATGCCTGCTCTATCGTTGTTCCAGTAGAAGTAGATGGAGTAACAGAAGAATGGCTTGTAAACTTTAAAAACGAAACACATAACCATCCAACCGAAATTGAACCATTCGGTGGTGCAGCTACCTGTCTTGGTGGTGCTATCCGTGACCCATTGTCTGGACGTACTTATGTATATCAGGCAATGCGTGTAACTGGTGCAGCAGACCCAACCGTATCTGTAAAAAATACAATTGAAGGTAAGCTTCCACAGAAGAAACTGGTTCGTGAAGCGGCTCATGGTTACAGCTCATATGGTAACCAGATTGGTCTTGCAACTGGTTATGTAAAAGAAGTATACCATCCAGATTATGTAGCAAAACGTATGGAAATCGGTGCTGTTATGGGTGCTGCTCCAAGACGTGCGGTACAGAGATTAACCTCTGATCCAGGGGATAAGATTATCCTTCTTGGCGGACGTACTGGTCGTGATGGTATCGGTGGTGCTACGGGTTCTTCTAAGGCTCACAACACAGAATCAACTGCTGTTTGTGGTGCAGAAGTACAGAAAGGTAACCCACCTACAGAACGTAAAATTCAGAGATTATTCCGTCGCGAAGAAGTTTCTTACCTGATTAAGAAGTGTAACGACTTTGGTGCGGGTGGTGTATCTGTAGCAATCGGTGAATTAGCAGATGGTCTTCGCGTACAGTTAGATAAGGTTCCAAAGAAATATGCAGGTTTGGATGGTACAGAGCTTGCTATCTCTGAATCACAGGAACGTATGGCATGTGTCATTGCTCCAGAAAATGTAGAGCAGTTCCTTATCTTTGCAAATGAAGAAAACTTAGAAGCTATCGAAGTGGCAGAAGTTACAGCTGATCCAAGACTTGTGCTTGTATGGAGAGGAAAAGAAATCGTAAACCTTTCCCGTGCATTCCTTGATACAAATGGAGCACATCAGGAAGCAAAAGTTGCTGTAGATATGCCGGTAGAAGCAGATAATTACTTTAAGAAGATTAATACACCAAAGGTAGCAGAAGCTGTAGCAAATGGCGATATGAAAGCAGCTTGGCTTGCAGAACTCGCAGACCTCAACGTATGTTCACAGAAAGGTCTCGTAGAAATGTTCGACGGCTCTATCGGAGCAGGCAGTGTTTACATGCCTTATGGTGGAAAATATCAGCTCACAGAGACACAGAGCATGGTAGCGAAACTTCCAGTGCTTACAGGAAAATGTGATACAGTAACCATGATGTCATATGGTTTTGATCCATATTTAAGCTCATGGAGCCCATACCATGGTTCTGTTTATGCAGTACTTGAATCACTTTCTCGCATTGTAACTGCTGGTGGTGATTATAAGAAAGTTCGTTTCACTTTCCAGGAATACTTCCGTAGAATGAGTGAAGATCCAAAACGTTGGAGTCAGCCAGTAGCAGCACTTCTTGGTGCATACAATGCACAGATGGGCTTTGGCCTTCCATCTATCGGTGGTAAAGACTCTATGTCTGGAACTTTCAATGAAATTGATGTTCCACCAACACTTGTTTCTTTTGCAGTAGATGT
Organism: Agathobacter sp.; assembly: GCA_017481285.1. Lineage (GTDB taxonomy): Bacteria > Bacillota > Clostridia > Lachnospirales > Lachnospiraceae > Roseburia. The sequence goes on from JAFUPI010000019.1 coordinate 9,349, forward strand.
AGCGAAAGAAGCAGACATCATCACACCAGAACTTAAGGCAGCTGGAAACAAACTTGTGATGTTCCATATCGAAAAAGACCAGTATGATTTACCAGTATATGCACAGGTAATGAAACTTTACGATGATGTACATGCACTTATTCAGAACGGTGCAATCGTTTCTGCATATGCACTGGATGGAAAAGGTCTTGCAGCAGCAGTAAGTAAGATGGCATTTGGTAACAAACTTGGTGTGACTGTAAACGCTGACGTTACATCAGATACATTATTTGCTCCAGGCTTTGGTAATATCGTTGCTGAAGTACCAGCTGACAAGCTTGTTGAATTAAATGGTCTTGGTACAGTAATCGGTGAAGTAAATGATGTACAGGCATTTATCTATGGTGATATGAAGATCTCTATGGATGAAGCACTTGCAGCATGGACAGGCACATTGGAAAAAGTATTCCCAACACGTGCAACAGAAGATTATACAGAAATCCAGACAGGACTTTACGATACAAAGAATATCTACATTTGTAAAAATAAGGTTGCAAAACCTACTGTATTTATTCCTGTATTCCCAGGTACAAACTGTGAATTTGACAGTGCCAGAGCATTTGAAAGAGCTGGTGCTGACACTATCGTAAAAGTATTCAAGAACTTAACGGCAGAAGATATCAGAGATTCAGTAGATGAATTTGTAAAGGCAATCGACCAGTCACAGATTATTATGTTCCCAGGTGGATTCTCCGCTGGTGATGAACCAGAAGGTTCTGCAAAATTCTTTGCTACTGCATTCCGTAATGCAAAGATGGCAGAAGCAGTAAATAAGCTCTTAAATGAAAGAGATGGTCTGGCTCTTGGTATTTGTAATGGTTTCCAGGCACTTATCAAGCTTGGATTAGTACCACACGGCGAAATCCGTATGCAGACAGAAGATTCACCAACACTTACATAT
>JAFUPI010000002.1 GCA_017481285.1 Agathobacter sp.
CAAACTGTCTGAGGTGCCGTACTTGCACCGAGTTTTTACATGGCTCATGTAATATCAACTTTATAAGACTGCCCACATTAGAGAAACAGAAATAGGAGTACGGTGTCTGTTGCACACGGACAAAGCGGTGCAGATTGTAAAAGCTATGCCAGACACAAAATTTAAGCAAGCAGAATGTTTCAAGAAAATAAACGCGTTTTCCTTAAAGGTTCGAAATTCCCTAGAAGACACAGCGACATATTTTATTTCAAAACAAACATAAGGCGTCGCCAAATCGGAATTTTCTTAAGATGAACTTTACGAATTGTAGTATTGCATTTTGAAAGTTTTGTTGTACAATTAAATTGATGAATTATTTCCTCGCAAAACAGCGAGAAAAAAGCAAAGAAAAGAGGTAGGCAAAATGGCTGATACAAAAACAAATGATATGCATATTGACATGGACACAACACCTGTTTATACCGAAAGAAAACGTCTTTTATTCTTCGGTCTTCCATGGACTTTTACAAAATACACAATCTCACCTTCCCTTTTAACCATTTCTCAGGGACTTCTCAATACTACAGAAGATGATTGCTATATGTACAAAATCCAGGACGTAAAATTAAACAAAACTTTGATGGAACGTATCTTTGGTCTTGCAACTATCACCTGCTACACTGGTGATGTAACACATCACGAAGTGAAATTAGAACACATCAAACATGCAGATGAAATTAAGACATACTTACTGAAAACATCTGAAGAAGCTCGTATCAAACGTCGTACACTTAGCACCATGGATATTAGTGCACATGACTGTGACGAACACGCAGAAGTTGAGGATATTGTAGAGACAATTTAAATAATCAAAAACTAAGGGACTGTCAAAAAAGACAGTCCCTTTTTATTTACACTATACAATTATGCAGTTTTCTTCTTTTTCATAAAAGCCATAGTCAACAGGATTACACCAACGATTCCGCCAAGTGCACCAATGATAACAAAGATATTAACTCCAGCTGATTCCTGAACAAGAACCATAGCTGTGATGCCGTCTACAGTTATTTCACCGCTTGCTGTGCCAAGCTTGGTAGTACCAGCATCTTCACCATTGATGTAGATGTTCCAGTTACCTTCTGGAAGTGTAACTTTTGCTGCTTCTGGATTTGGATTAAAGATTACACAGATTGCATCTGCTTTTTCATCATTTACTCCACCAGTAATGATAAAGCCATTGACTTCATCTGGAAGATCTTTCATGGTGGTAATATGAGCTGCAACATCTTCTGCATTTGTCAGACGAAGTGCACCATGTGCTTTACGGAATGCGATTAAACCTTTGTAGTACTCTACAACATCCATGTAAGTTTCATCTTCTAAGGTTGCCCATTTAATGCTATTTACTGCATCAGAAGCATTGTAGCTGTTATGGTTAAAGGTTCCATCTTCGTTTACTTTGGTACGAAGCATTTCTTCACCAGCATGGATAAATGGAGTTCCCTGTGACAGCATATAGATTGCTGCAGTAAGATTGTTCATCTTGATCAAATCTTCTTTCGAAGCATCTGTTCTAGATGCCTGTAATCTATCCCACAAAGTATTATTGTCGTGGCAGGATGCATAGTTGATGGTCTGTGCAGGAGTCTTGCACCATCTTGCAAGTCCGTAGAAACACTGCTTAATGGTATCTGCATTTCCGATAGCACCCTGTACATATCCTTTTGCAGTATTTTCAAATACGCTACCTTTTAAAGCATCACGGATTGTATCATTAAAGAATGAGAATCCTGGAACCATCTGTGAGTTTGTCTGGGTGGTCATATTATAACCATCTTTGGTTACATTTGTGGTCATTGTCCATCCTTCACCATAGAAGATAACGTCAGGACGAACTTTATGTACTTCTTCGATAATTTCATTGATGGTTTCTGTATCAATCAAACCTACTAAGTCAAAACGGAAACCGTCGATATGATATTCTTCTGTCCAGTATAAAACAGAATCTACGATATATTTCTTAACCATTGCACGTTCTGATGCAGTGTCATTTCCACAGCCTGAACCGTTCGAATATGCACCTGTTGCACTGATACGTGAGAAATATCCTGGAACAATCTTGTTGAAGCAGAAGGAACCTGCATCATATACATGGTTGTAAACAACGTCCATAACAACACTGATGCCGTCATTGTGTAATGACTGTACCATCTGTTTTGCTTCATTTACTCTTACTGCTCCATCATATGGATCTGTTGAATAAGAACCTTCTGGAACATTATAGTTCTTTGGATCATAGCCCCAGTTAAACTGTCCATTTGAGCTCATTTCATCTACTGAGCCGTAGTCGTACATTGGTAAAATATGTAAGTGTGTAATACCAAGCTCTTTGATATGGTCGATACCAGTCTTTACACCATTTGGTGTTGTAGTACCATGTTCGGTTAAGCTTAAGAATTTACCTACGTTTTCGATACCTGAGCTTTCATCTGTACCTAAATCACGAATATGTAATTCGTAAATAATTGCATCGTTGATTGTAAGATCCGCATTTGGATTTTTGTCCTTATCCCAGCCTTCTGGGTCTGTAGAATCCAAATCGATAATCATCGCACGATCACCGTTTACACCAGTTGCTTTTGCATATGGATCACAAGCTTCTGTCTTTTGTCCATCGATAGTAACTTGGTAAACATAGAATTTACCATTCCAGTCACCGTCTACTTTAGCAACCCATGTACCATTTACATCAGCGGTCATCTCTACTGTCGCTAAAAGGTTTGTATTGCTCTTAGAACCACCACCGTAAATCAATACCTTAACAGATTCTGCTGTAGGTGCCCACAAACGGAAAGAAGTAGCTTCTTTGGTCCATGTAGAACCTAAATCATCACCTGTGTATGTGTACTGTGATTCGAATTCTTCTGTTGAATACCAATCAGGCATAGTAACTGAGCATTCTTCTTCCCCGTATACTACCTGATATTTCTGAGATAAATCTAATGCTTCTTTTAATTTAATTACGTAAGTGCCTGTGATGCCATCTAATTTTCCAGTTACCTCTTCAATGACAACTTCACCTGCTTTGCTTTTTACAACAAGAGCTTCTTCCACACCATCTTTTGGATTTACGATTGTAACTTCTACCTGCTTCTTATCCTGATTGTAAGAAGCACTCGTTACTTTCGTTCCCATAGCGACATCATCGCCTTCCACAATTTTGTAGCCTTTTACCCCTGATTCAACATATACATGAATCGTACCTGAAACGTATGCAGCAACATCGATAAACTGGTCTTCCCCTACGTCCTTCTGCCAATCTGGAGTACGTACAATATAGCCAACTTCTGTTGCTCCAGTTGGTACTACATAAGTACAAACCATTTCTCCATTTTCTTCGCTGAATGGATTATCTGTGCCATCTGCACCTGCTGCCCAAAACCAAACAGACCAATCTGTGTAATTTCCATCTGGTCGATTGTAATGGAGTTTAATTACTAATTGGTCTGCTTCAAAAACGGTCGCATTTCCTAAGGAAGCCGCAACTGTTGTAAACAACATTACGAATGCCAAAAGAAATGCACTTATTCTTTTTTTCATAATCCCCTTCTCCTTTTCGTTTTTTTTCGTAACTGGTATCTATAATATACCTCGAAAAAGAGAATTTAGCAAGGTCTACAACAACAGAAGTTGCAGAATAAATTAAGTAAAATCATGCGGAGACACCAGCTCTGTCCGGAATATGGTCTTTCATAACCACTACCCATGGTTGTGTACCAGGTTCCACCATATTCTAAGTTCTGCTGGAACTGACGATACTGGATATTACTTGGTTCTAATTCTACCGCACGACGTATGTGTTCCAGAGCTGTCGCTGTGTTGCCCATTCTCTGATTCACTACCGCACTATAATAGTACCAGCGGCCATTTCGCTCTGCAAACGGAATGTCATTCAGCACATTCATTGCCTCTCTATAATAACCGTTGCGGATATAATTCGCAGCCGCCTGAAGTCTGCTGTTTTCTTCCTGATATGCACTTCGTCCGCTATAATAACTGCCGAAGCCGCCGAAATCACCATAGGAACCACCATAACCTCCGCCATAGCTGTTGCCATAGCCACCATCATAGCCAGTTCCCTGCTGTTTTTCTTTCATAATCTGGTCATACGCCTGCTGCACCTGTTTAAACTTTTCCTCTGCAGCATCCTTATTGGGATTGTTCACATTCGCATCTGGATGATACTTACGACTCAAACTACGATATGCTTTTTTTATTTCTTCATCCGAGGCACCACGGGAAATCCCCAGCACCTGATATGGATCTGTCATTTTTTTGTCCTCTTCTTCTTTTTCAGCTGAATGTACTCATACTGAGTCCAAACTCCTGAATAAATAATATTTCGTAAAATATCTGCATGCAAAATAATTGGAAGTCGCTCAAAGGATTTTGCACACTCTGACATCATACTTGTCATCATCAGTCTCGTCAAGGTCTCAAAATCTTTGGGGTTATCTTTTTTCAACTTGCGAAGCGGATTGTAATTATTTTTCTTTTCATCCTTATCCACATCTTCGTATGCATCCATCAAATAAATGAACTTACCTAAATAATAGCCCAGTGTCTTAAGCTCCTGATACCATTCATCCTCTTTCCATGCGAAGACTTCTCCCAACATTTCACCCGTTAGTCCTGCTACCAAATCAATATTGTTTTCTTCCGCCTTCTCATACTCTGCCAGATGTTTCATATAGTCCTCAATTGCTTTTACCTGACGTGGGTACTTTTCTGCAAAAGCCTCATAATCCTTGCGAATTACATTCGCTGCATGTCGTTTCGAAAGCTTCTTTTCATCCTTCCAATCATCCACTAGATTATGATATGCCAGCAGCACATTGATTGCTGCACAATAGTCTGAAACATCATTTTCAAAAGCAGTCTGCTTCTTCGTTGGATGAATCATACAGGTAAACTCATATTCCCATTTTTCTGGTTCATAAAGGCCTGTCAGAAGCAGTTCCAAAAAAGTCATATCATAGCTTAAAAGCACCTGTCCTTTTTTTCCACAGTGGGTTTTCAAAGTCTGACATAAACCACAATAATAGGACTGATATATTTTTTGATTTTCTTCGGACAATTCCGATTTATTTACATTGATATATCCAAACATATAGCCTCCATGCTATGAACGTCTTACAAATTCCTGTCTGCATTTTGGGCAGGTAATACAAATCTTACCGCGTCCCTTTGGCACACGCACCTTCTGATGACACATTGGACAACGGAAGAAGCGATAAATCTTACGCTGTTCCCATTCTTTCTTCCAATTATTTTTCTTTATCGCCAAATCATATCGCAAATTGCAGAACTTCTGATTTTCTATCGAGCGTTTCGGAATATTTCTAGAGAAAATTCGAAAGTACATATATCCCATAACCACAAATGGGAGCCAGTCCAAAATTACAGATTTCGTAAAAATTGAAACCACCAAAAGAACAAGTACCACAACATTTAAAAACTGCGATAACTGGTCCACACCATTTCTCCCCTGCATAAAATGCATGAATTTTTGTTTTAAATTATTAAACATTTATCTTTCGACCTCACTTGTAATTTATAGCCTTCGTGGGCTGTAATTTCATTTTCTCCTTGCATATTACATGTGAAAAATTGTCTCGTCAATGGAGTTATTGTCTTTTTAGGAAGATTTTAGAAACGATTTATATTTATCTTAATTGTTATCATTGTGGTTTGTGAAATGCTGAGAAAGCCCCTCCGCATATTAATTTAGAAGCCTTACGCCAGTACAGCGATAAATTAATATGCAGAGGGGCTTTCGTAGTATATAGCCATAAACCACACCTATATAACAATTTGCACAGGACGATAAGCCGGGTTATGTCGTTGGGTGATCATCTATCTAGGACGACTGTTACCAGCCGCCTCAAGCGACCTACCTAAAGCTAGCGGGCCACGTCATTGCTTTGTTTCGGTCTTGCTTCGAATGGGGTTTACATGTG
>JAFUPI010000020.1 GCA_017481285.1 Agathobacter sp.
ACATAAGAGAAACTACGAAATCCTCGTAAGGTTGTCTTTTTGCACACGGACAAAGTGGCGCAGATTGTAAAACTTTTGACAGACAGAATAAATCATAAAAGCAAGCAGAGTGCTTCTTAGAAATAAAGCGTTTTTCTTAACCGAGAGAAAATGCACGCAAAATACAGAGATATATATATTTCGAAATATAAAAAAGGGCGTCGACAAATTTATATTTGCGATGGTCTGGTGAATCAATTCTTTTGTATGGATAAAAATAGGAAATTGGAAACATACTATCTCTATATTGAAAAGGAGAGATGGCATGAACCAGAAGTTAGGAAGTGGGAGTCTTTGTTTTTCAAAGGCTCCTTTTATTATTAGTACAGCATCTGTGGTTGGAAAAAAAGAAGGAGAAGGACCACTGAAGAATTATTTTGACGTGATAGGTAGTGACGAAAAATTCGGTGAGGAAAACTGGGAAGCAGCGGAAAGTGCATTGCAAAAAGCAGCATTATCATTAACTTTAGGTAAGGTGAATCGTAAATCGGAGGATGTACGGTATCTGTTTGCAGGAGATTTGCTGGGACAAACCATTGCGTCCTCCTTTGGGTTAAAGGAATTTGAAATTCCGCTGTTCGGTTTATACGGAGCCTGCTCCACTTGTGGAGAATCCTTGTCATTGGCGGCGATGAATGTAGCCGCAGGATATGCGGACTGTGTGGCGGCTGTTACTTCCAGTCATTTTGCCAGTGCAGAAAAGCAGTTTCGATTTCCACTAGAATACGCAAATCAAAGACCAAAATCAGCCACATGGACCGTGACAGGAAGTGGAGCCTTTTTGCTGGCTACAGAAGAACAGGCGAAGGAATGGAATGTGAAACCTATTGCAAAGATTACAGGGGTAACAACTGGTAAAATCGTTGATTTTGGAGTCAAAGATTCCATGAATATGGGAGCTGCCATGGCACCAGCAGCCTGTGATTTGATTTATCAGCATTTTCAAGATTTTACCTCAACACCAGAGGATTATGACCATATTATCACTGGGGATTTGGGAACTGTAGGATCCGAAATACTGGTGGGTTTGTTAAAGGAAAAAGGCTATGACATTTCTGCTGTGCATGAGGATTGCGGGGTCAAGATATATGATGGAGAAAAGCAAGGGACAGGTGCAGGTGGTTCAGGCTGTGGCTGCTCCGCAGTGACATTAAGCGGATATTATTTAAAACAATTAAAAGAAAAACGAATACACAAGATTCTATTTGTACCAACAGGTGCATTGTTATCTACCGTTAGCTTTAATGAAGGACAGACAGTGCCGGGGATTGCACATGGAGTCGTGATAGAAAGGATTTAAGATATGGATTATGTGAAAGCATTTGTAGTAGGTGGCATTATTTGTGCGTTAGCACAGATATTGATGGAGAAAACCAAGATGCTTCCAGGCAGAATCATGGTTTTACTGGTTTGTCTGGGTGCAGTGTTAGGGGCTATCGGCATCTATCAGCCATTTTCTGAGTGGGCAGGGGCTGGCGCCAATGTGCCTTTACTGGGATTTGGAAATAATCTCTGGAATGGGATGAAGGAGGCTATTGACAAGGAGGGGTTTATAGGAATTTTCAAAGGGGGATTTACTGCTTCTGCAGTGGGGATTTCTGCAGCCCTGGTTTTTTCTTATATTGCATCGCTTCTGTGTGAATCGAAGATGAAAAAGTAATTTCCTTTACAACGCGGAATTTTAGAAATCCGCGTTGTGAAGGAAATGTTTTTAATAATTCTTGAAAAAACACGTGTAGAGTGATATGATGAACTATGTTCAACACTTTTTGTTAGCAATAATGTGGATAAGTGGATAACTTATAGGGGAGAATTATGAATCATCGTGTTACATCTACAGATTTAATTTTAGAAAAAGCTTTGCTGATTGCAAAAAAAGAAGGAGTAGACAAGCTGAGTATTCGTAAGCTTGCGTCTGCTTGTGGAATTGCGGTTGGCTCAGTATATAATTATTATCCAGACAAAGAATCCTTGGTGACAGCCATGGCGGAGGTGTTCTGGAACAATATCTTCTCGGATCAGGAAAGACTCTATCATCATGGCATGAGCTTTACACAGTTCCTGGAGTGGTATTATAGCTATTTATATGCTAAAATGACGCCTTATGATGGCAGCTGGGTGCGTGATTTGGAAGGGAAAATTCCAAAGGAGGCTACCATTGCACTTTTGATGCAGATTTTGAAAGAAGATGAAAAGGTAAATAATTCCATTTGGAACATGGAATTTCAGCCGGAAAATTTCTGCGACTATGTCTTTACAAATATTATGGCATTGTTGCAATCAGGGGAAGCAAACTGCCGATTTTTCATTTATTTATTGGAAAATTTATTATACGAATAATTTTGTGATTCAAGAATCATACTAATTTCAAAAAGAAAAGGAGATTTGTATGATGAAGAAAAACAAACTTTTGATTTTATGTGCACTATTAGTTGCAGGAACTGTATGCCTTACCGCTTGTGGTGATAATCGAAATAATGGCACAGAGGCACCTTATGAAGATGAGACCAATAAGGATGTCAATGACAATAATATGTACGATGACACAAACAACGGAACCAACAATGGCACAAACAACGGAACCAACAACAATGGTACAAACGACACAAATAATAACGAAACACCTGGAAACGATTTAGAAGATGCAGGTCGTAATTTAATGGACAGTATCAAAGATACAGGTGATGCCATTCGTGATGGTGTTGATAATTTAGGAAATAATAATAACGACAATAGAACAAATCCTTAATGTAAAAGGCATGAAAATGCAAATGAGGAATAACACATGAAAAGAGAAACTTATATCAAGATGACCCAGCCATTTCGAGACAATCCCGATTTGGCTAAGGGGATACATATAGCGAACAAACTATGCACGGGAGTTATGTATTTGGCGTATCCATTACTTCTCGTGTATCTTTTCTTTTTTGGAAAATATAGTAGTTATTTTAGTTTCTGGCGGGCATTGTTTGTACCTGCGATTAGCTTTGTTCTTCTGTCCGTTTTTCGCAGTATGGTAAATAGACCAAGGCCATATGAAAAATTTGAACTTCAGCCGGTAATCAAAAAGGATACAAAAGGTCATTCTTTCCCAAGCCGCCATGTGTTTTCAGCAACAATTATTGCTATGACCTTTATACTCCATTCGCCATGGAGCTGGTTAGGACTTATTTTCCTTGCAGTGTCTATCCTGCTTGCTGTTGTGCGTGTAGTATCGGGCGTGCATTACATTAGTGATGTGGTTGCGGGGATTGTAGTAGCAATACTTGCGGCTGTTTTGGGCTATTTGGTGCTGTATTAAGCGATGTATGAGACAGGACATCAGAGATATTCTCGCTATGCGAGACAGATTTTCGTTTTGAGGGCTGTCAATTTTAAAGAGAATTTTGCAAAATGATGATAGAAAAACATCATGGAGGCAGAGAGATGGAAAAGAAAACAATAGGACAATTTATAGCGGTACTTCGTAAGGCAAATGGTCTGACGCAGCAGGAGTTAGCCGATAAATTAAATGTATCGAATAAAGCGGTTAGCCGTTGGGAGAGAGAGGAATCTGCACCAGATATTACATTAATCCCTGCATTGGCAGAACTATTGGGTGTGACTTGTGACGAACTTTTAAAAGAGGGACGTATTACATATTCTGAACAGGTAGATAAAAGAGACGCAAAGGTAGAGAAGCAGGTAAAATCACTGATTCAGCGTGTGATTTCAAAATATAGAATAATTATGTGGATTGCTTTAGCCTTGGTTGTTGTAGGATTTATTATGCCGTTTGTATTGGCTCCAAGTCCTGATGTTCCAGAGGTATTATGCTGGGTCATCTTGATTTTGTCGCAAATAGTGGCATTTGTAATGGTTACAATTGCAGTTGCACAAATGAGAGATATTAGATTGGATAGTGAAATGTTTGAGAATGCAGATGCTGCATTAGTAAAAAATATGACAAGTATTTAGGAGATTTTTCATATTTAATATATTATTTGATTGCTGCTATTGTTTTTACGTTTTATTTATTATTATCCTATATGATGCCAGTGTATACAGGTATAGCATGTGTAATAGTAATTCTAATGGCAGGATATTGGCTCCTAAAAGGAAAATATGTTGCATGGATAACTGGGGCTAAAAAAGAAGATAAAACAATCCAAGAAGAGATTGTTCATGTGGAATCGTTTAAGAATATGAATCGTATACAGTTTGGAACACTTCTTTTATATGCAACACTGTTTTTCTTTGCTCCATATTTTGAACCATCACCAGAAGATATGATAGTAGATACCATCACATCGGTAATCGCAATATGTTTGCTATTAGTAAATGTGATATCTGCATTTGTATATATTACAAAAGAAAAAGAGGATAAAAGAAGTTTTATTATTTATGGGGTGAGAAATATTCTGCTATTGCCAAGTGCGTTTCTTTTTTCACAAATACACTCGGTGGGATGGAGATACGATATTGTCGAAAGTCCATACAAATTTGAATACTGGTATCCAGAATACTTGGTTTATACGGCAGCATGGGCATTAGGTATGATAGCAATATTTTATTTGATTGAACGAAATAACAGAAAAAATGATGTAAATAAGTAAGAAAAGCTAGCTCGATTCACACGTTTTGTGGGTCGAGCTAGTTATTTCTATATTCTCTCGGTGTAACCCCATACTTCTTTTTAAACGCACGATTAAAGTAGGAGAGATTCTCAAACCCTACTTCTTCTGCAATGCTAAGAACAGTTTCATCCGACACCAAAAGCAGTCTTGCTGCCATGGTGAGGCGGTAATCACGCAGGTAATCTACGAAAGATGTGCCCATATTTTCTTTGAAATAGCGCATGAAGTGAGATTCGGAGAAATCCACGCGGTCAGCGATTTCAGCGATAGTGATTTTGTGCATGTAGCTGTTTTCTACAAATTTTAATATGATTTTCATTTTATCCAGGGACTTTGTAGTCCTTGGATTTTTTTCGTTTCTGCAACGATTGCTTAGAATATAGAATAATTCGAACAGCTTTCCTTTGATATACAAATCATAGCCTTCCGGTTTGGTTTTACAGATTTCATCACAGGCATCCAGGCAGTTGGATAGTTCTTGATAGTGCTCCGAAACAATGGAATATACACTTGGAACAGTAATCTGTCCGTTTAAAAAAGGACGCAAAAATTCCGTGCTGCTGGTATCTTCCGTACGAGGCAGAAGCATACCAACATTGAAAATAATGTTTTCGTATTCCATAGAAAGGTCGTCAAATTGCTCGATAGAGTGCAACTGCCCTGGTAGGATAAGCACGATTGTACTACCCGAAACCTTATACTGATTGAAATCCACTGTTACATAACCGTGTCCCTTTTTGATATAGATGATCTCCATTTCATCGTGCCAGTGTAAGGGAACTTTGCGGAAGTCTAGTGGGATTGAGCAAAGATAAGTGTTATATGGAAATGCCGCATCTACGTGTTCTTTTTTCTCCTGATAATTTTCATACTCTAAAACATTCATGATAGGATAGTACCATATTTTGCCACTATATTACAAGAAAAATGATAGAATTTTACATATACTAGCATTGTGTTCTTTATAAAAACGCCTATTTTAGGAGGAAAAGAAAATGAATTTAACAAAAGCAGTAGAAGCAAAATGGAACAAAACTGTTGCAGAATGTTCAAATGAAGAACTTTACATTGCTCTTCTTGAAATGACAAAAGAACTTGCGCATGAAAAGGAAAGTAATGCAGGTAAGAAAAAAGTATATTATGTTTCTGCGGAATTCTTAATTGGAAAATTATTATCAAACAACTTAATAAACCTTGGTATCTATGACGAAGTTAAGAAGACTTTGGAAGATGCCGGAAAAACTTTAGCTGAAATCGAAGAAATCGAATTAGAACCATCTCTTGGTAATGGTGGTCTTGGTCGTTTGGCGGCATGTTTCCTTGACTCTATGGCAACTCTTGGCATGAACGGCGATGGTGTAGGTCTTAACTATCACTATGGTCTTTTCAGACAGGTGTTTGACTGGGGCAAACAGAAAGAAACTCCAAACCCATGGATTACAGAAAATAGCTGGCTCAATAAGACAGAGGTTTGCTATCCAATCGACTTCGGTGGTATGAGAGTATGGTCTCGTATGTACGACATCGATGTATGTGGTTACAACAACCGTACAACTAAGCTTCACTTATTTGATATTGAATCTGTTGACGAACGTATCGTAGAAGATACCATTCACTTCGACAAAGAAGATATCATGAAGAACCTTACTCTTTTCTTATATCCAGATGATTCGGACGAACAGGGTAGACTTCTTCGTGTATATCAGCAGTACTTCATGGTAAGCAATGCTGCTCACCTTATTTTAGATGAAGCTGTAGCAAAAGGCTCAAATATCTATGACTTAGCTGATTATGCAGTAATCCAGATCAACGATACACATCCTTCTATGATTATTCCAGAACTCATCCGTCAGATGGGTGAAAGAGGAATCCTCATGAATGATGCAATCAAGATTGTATCTAAGGTATGTGCATACACAAACCACACAATCCTTGCAGAAGCTTTGGAAAAATGGCCAATGCACTTCTTAGAAAAAGCAGTTCCACAGCTTATGCCTATCATCCGTGAATTGGATAACCGCATCAAAGAAAAAGTGACAGATGAAAGCACCTACATCATCAAAGATGGTTTAGTACACATGGCACATATGGATATTCACTATGGTTTCAGTGTAAACGGTGTAGCATATCTTCATACAGAAATTTTAAAGAACACAGAATTGAACAACTTCTACAAGTTGTATCCAAAGAAATTCAACAATAAGACAAATGGTATTACCTTCCGTCGTTGGTTCATGGAATGTAACCCAGAGCTTTCAGCTTATGTAACCAGCCTTATCGGTGATGACTGGAAGAAGGATGCAAGCAAGTTAGAGAAATTAGGCAAATTTGTAAATGATACAGAAGTATTAAATAATATCCTTGCAATCAAAGAAAGCAAGAAAGAAGCTGCAGTACAGTACCTTGCAAAGACACAGAATCTCCACTTAAACAAGGATTCTATCTTTGATATTCAGGTAAAACGTCTCCACGAATACAAGAGACAGCAGCTCAACGTACTTTACGTAATCCACAAATATTTCGAAATCAAAGCTGGTAACATCCCAAGCAAGCCAATCACTGTTATTTTTGGTGCAAAAGCAGCTCCTGCGTACACAATCGCAAAGGATATCATCCACTTGATTTTAGCTTTACAGCATGTAGTTAACAATGATCCACATGTACGTCAGCATTTAAATATCTACATGGTAGAAAACTACAATGTTACACTTGCAGAAAAATTAATCCCTGCATGTGATGTGTCAGAACAGATTTCCCTTGCTTCTAAGGAAGCTTCTGGTACAGGTAACATGAAATTTATGTTAAATGGTGCTGTTACACTTGGTACCATGGATGGTGCTAACGTAGAAATCGCTGAATTAGTAGGAAAAGATAATATCTACACCTTTGGTGAAGATTCACAGACTGTTATCGACAGATACGAACGTGGTGATTACTGTTCAAGAGATTACTATGAAGCAGATGAGAGACTGAAACGTGCGGTAGACTTCATCGTAAGTGATTATGTAAGACGTTTTGGTGATGATGAATGCTTATACCGTCTCTACAACGAACTCTTAAACAAAGACTGGTTCATGACATTCCCAGACTTTGCAGATTATGTAGAAACTCGTGAAAAAGTTTATGCTGATTACGAAAATAGAGAAGCATGGGCTAAGAAAATGCTCGTAAACATTTCAAAAGCAGGATTCTTCTCATCAGACAGAACAATCGCACAGTACAATAAAGACATCTGGAAACTTAAGTAGTTAGGTTTTCTAAATACTACGAAAAGCGGACGATGTATATATATAAATATGGACACGACTTTCGCTCATAGCGTCCTCGTTGCGTTACTAACCTCATGACGATTGCATCGCCATTCGCTAAGTAACGACGGGCCGCTAATGGTCCAATATTATATATATACATCGTCCGCTTTTCTTACTTTATGGAAGGGAATAACTACTTAAGTTTTTAGTGTTTTACAGTAGATAAAAATTCATGTAAGATTATATATGTAAAAAGGGTGAATATATGTGAAGGGAGGAATGAAAATGGAAGATAGACAGATTGTCAAACTTTTATTTGCGAGAGCAGAGAATGCGATAAGTGAATTGAGCGCAAGATTTGGCAAGCAGTTACATCGTATTGCTTATAATATATTGGGAAATCAATCAGATGCTGAAGAATGCACTAACGATACTTATTTTGCTCTCTGGAATGCGATTCCACCTGTATCGCCAGACCCTTTGGCTCCATATGTATATCGTACTGGAAGAAATACAGCTCTAAAGAGATTGCGTAAAGATACGGCTCAGAAGAGAAATAGTCGATATGATGTTTCTTTAGAAGAACTGAATAATTGTTTGCCAGCAGAAAATATGGATCAGATTATCGATGCGAGGGAATTAGGAAGAGCCATAGATCGATTTCTTACATCAAAGTCAAGAGAAAGTCGTTATATTTTCATAAGGCGTTATTGGTATGGTGATTCAGTAGGGGATATCGCAAGAGAACTCAAAATGCAGGAAAATACAGTCTCTGTCAGATTGAATCGAATGAGAAACAGTTTGAAAGCATACCTGAAAAAGGAGGGATACCAGTATGAGGCATGAAAATATATTAACTGCTTTAGAGGAAATCAGCGATAAGCATATTGAGGAGGCAGAAAATCCTCCTAAGAAAAGAAAACGAACATTTTTGAAGGCTGCAGTGGCGGCAGTACTTGTGATAGTAGTTGGCATCAACCTTTTGAATGCACCTTCCATGATTATGGCATATACTGTTGCCGAAGCTTCAGAGCCAAGAATCCCAGAACATCCAGATTTGGATGATTATGAAGACCGCGAAGAGTGGAGAGCAGATGTTGATGCATGGGATGCACAGTATGAGGCACGAAATGTAAATGCGGATCAGGCAATGTTAGGTTTGCATTCGTTCTTTGTGGATGGGAATAGTCAGTTCCTTCATACAGAGCAGAGCGAAAACAAGATATGGTCACCAATCAATGCCTACATTGGTCTGGCTATGGCTACAGAGCTAACCGAAGGGGAGACCAGACAACAGATTTTGGATGCCTTTGGTGTGGAAGATACGGATGAACTACGTAAACAGGTTAGCGCAGTATGGGAAAGTGTATATCAGGATAGGTCGAATGAGATTTGTGTGCTTGCAAATTCATTATGGTTAGAAAGCGGATTAGAGTATAACCAAGAGGCAATGGATGCATTAGGATATCACTATTATGCATCTGTGTATCAGGGAGATTTGGGAAGTAAGCAGACAAATAAGGATATCGCTGCATGGATTAACAATAACACTGGAAAGTTTTTAAAAGACAGCACGAAGAATATTCAGTTGTCCCCAGAAACCGTTATGGCATTATATTCTACCTTGTACTTTCAGGCGAAATGGTCAGATGAATTTTCAGAAAAAAATAATACAGATGGTGTATTTCATATGCCAAGTGGAGATATGCAGGCAGAGTATATGAACAAAGAATTGTGTCATATGAATTATTATTGGGGTGAGAATTTTAGTGCGGTAAACATGTGGCTGAAAAATGGATGTCGGATGTGGTTTATTCTTCCGGATGAGGGAATGACGACAGAAGATGTTTTAAATAATGGCACTTATATGGATATGCTTTTATCCAATGAGTGGGAGAACTACAAATATATGAAGGTTAACCTTTCTGTTCCAAAATTTGATGTTGCGTCTACGATGGATTTGAGCGAAGGATTAAAGTCAATGGGAGTGACAAAAGTCTTTACAGAATATGATGCTGAATTTACGAATCTTACCTCAGATTCTCCAATTTGGTTAACGGGAGCAAACCAATCGGTTCGTGTACAGATCGATGAAGAAGGGGTCAAGGCAGCTACCTATATTGAATTTCCAGGTGCAGGTGCGGCACCACCTCCGGAAGAAATTATTGATTTCGTGTTGGATAGACCATTTCTATTTGTAATTACAAATGAGAATATTCCACTGTTTGCAGGGTGTGTAAATAATCCTGAGGAGTAAATAGTAGTTTTGAGCCGATTGGTGTAAACCAATCGGCTCATTTTAGCTGTTCCTACCATCGATTTACAGCATGCTCTATAAATCCTAGTACATCTTTAAATTTTTTCGCACCATCTACAGTTTCAATTGTTCCAGAAAAATGTCCAAATATCTGATGACAATGGGTGTCTGCCACTACAAACTCGTTAAATGTATAGTTGTCATAAAACGGAGTAAAGGTAAATTCGAATTTATCTTCTTTATCATGGAAATGTTTCACTGCCATGAGGTCATTGTCATCCCATTTTCCAATCAGTTTCCCAATTTTATATCCCTTTTTATTGTAAAAATAAATATTTTCGGTAGCATTGCGGGTGTCACCAAAGCCCCATCCGATATTGAATCCGAAAGGGATACCATCGATATGGGAGGTTAGGCTGCCCCAGTACCATTCGTGGGAATAAGGCCACACCCCACGTCCCCAGTCGAGGAGCCCTGTTGCATCCTTGAAATCTACTTTTTTGTCACCAAAGCGAACGGTTCCGTCAGCTTTGTAGTAGTTTTCCTTATAGTTGAGATAAAACTGTGTTGGTTTTTCAAATGGGGTTGCGATAACCATTTTTTCGTTTGCAGGGTCGTTTTCTACGACGAGTTTAACTTCAATGGTATCGTATTCTTTGCTATGGCCTTTGAGTGCAAGAATTCGTTTGGAATCTTTCACGGTAAAGCGAAGGTGGCATTCATCATTTTTGTATTCGCAAATACTTGGTTTTTCTGGATCAAGGTCCAATTCTGGGACGAATAATGGTTGCATCGTGCTATAGCCCCATTTTTCTCCGGTTTCCAAATCTATGAGAGTTACAGCCATCTGCCCGATATAAGTTAGGTGTCCTAAGGTGAGCTGCAATGCGTATTTTCCACAATGGAACTGATAGAAATTCCATTCTTTCAGCGGCATTGGTCCAGGTTTGACACATTTCCTGTTATAAACAAAATGCATACGTGTGGCGTAGCCTTTTTCTACAAGCTGCCCATTGGGCTTCAAAAGTTTTGTTATTTTTTTGATTTGATGATTCATTGTAAAATTCCCCCGAAAATATCATTAGATATCTAACCAATATTATAGCATGCAGATAGAGAAAAAAGAAGAATACCAGATGCATTTTTTGTTCACAACAACTGTGAAATATGGTAAGATAAAATGTAGTATAAATTGGGAGTAGTGCACGAAAATGAAAAAATCTAATATGAAAATGAAAAAAATAGTTTATATGGCAGCCATTGGAGTTTTGACACTGTTTTTGTGTACAGGCTGTGGCAATGAAAGAAAATAAGAGCAGCAGAGCCTGCGATTAGAGGGAATTACCCTTATGGAAAATGGAAAATATGAGGAGGCCTTGGAAAAATTCCAGGAAGCCTTAGACTTGTCATTGGGCAAAGTTGGGGAAACCGAAATGGACATCTGCTTCTATAAGGCGGAAGCACAGTATATGATGGAAGATGTCGAGGGTGCGATGGAAACCTATACGGCAATTGCGGATTTCAATGAAAATGCAAAAGCATATTTTTTGCGTGGGAACCTATACTATAGTTTAGGTGAGGAAGAAAAGGCATTAAAGGATTATGCAGCAGCCATTGAGCAGGAGAGCAAAGATTATGAGCTTTATATCGGTGTTTATGAAGCATTGACTGCCCATGGAAAAGAGAAGGAAGCACAGGCATACTTGAATCAGGCTTTGGAAATCAAGGGAAATTCTGCTTACGATAAAATGCAGAAGGGCCGTATTAATTTCCTTTTAGGAGAAAATGATACAGCTCTTTCGTTATTGGAGGAAGCTGCAAAAGGAAAAGAGAAAAAGTCTTTTTATTATCTGGCAGAAATTTACTCTATTATGGGAGATGAGGCATCCTCTAAGAGTAATATGAAGTCATACATGGAGAGTGGAGAGACAGATTCTTATACCTTGTTCCAGATTGCCAACGATGAGCTTGCAAAAGGTAATTTTGATATGGCAATCGAATGTTTAAAGTCTGCATTGGAATTGGAAACCGTGCCAAATAAGCAGATTATTATGAAAACATTGGTAATTGCCTATGAACAGAAATTGGATTTTGCTTCTGCTTTAGAACTCATGACAGAGTATGTGGAAAGCTATCCAGAGGATGAGGAAGCAAAGAGAGAGCTGACTTTCTTAGAGACCCGAATTCCTGGAAATGAGACCGAGAATAGCGAAAAGACTGAGGATACGGAGAAAACGGAAGACACCGAAAAGGTAGAAGATACGGAGTCTACTGAGGAAGAGTCAGAAAGCAATTAAGAAGGAATAGAATATGGCGGAAATTCATGAAATTAAAGATTTAGAAGAGCGTGTCCTCTTGATTGGAGTTAGTGAGCAGGATGGTGATGATGCAGAGGATTCCCTGGTAGAACTTGCAGATTTGGTGAAAACTGCAGGTGCTGTCGTAGTGGGAACGCTTATTCAAAAAAGAGAAAAGATCCATCCGGGTACCTATGTTGGAACAGGTAAGGTAACAGAAATTGCGGAGCTTTTGGAAGAAACTGGTGCCACAGGGATCGTGTGTGATGATGAATTATCACCAGCTCAGTTGAAAAATTTGGAGCAGCTTTTGGATACCAAAATTATGGATCGTACACTGATTATATTGGATATTTTTGCCGCGAGAGCATCTACGAACGAAGGCAAAATTCAGGTAGAATTGGCACAGCTCAAATATCGTCTCAGCCGATTGACAGGCCTGGGGCGTTCTATGTCACGTCTGGGTGGCGGTATCGGTACCCGTGGACCTGGTGAAAAGAAGCTGGAAATGGACAGAAGATTGATTAATGACCGTATTGCACAGCTTCGTCGTGAACTGGCGGAGGTGGTAAAGCATCGTGATATTACCAGAGCCAAACGAGAGAAACAGAATGTGCCGGTAGTAGCTATCGTAGGTTATACCAATGCGGGTAAATCTACATTGCTCAATCACATGACAGATGCAGCAGTGCTGGAAGAGGATAAGCTGTTTGCAACTTTGGACCCGACGACCCGAGTGTTAGAGCTGACCAATCGTCAGGAAGTACTTCTTACGGATACCGTAGGCTTTATCCGCAAGCTTCCACATCATTTGATTGAAGCCTTCAAGAGTACCCTGGAAGAAGCGAAATATGCGGATATTATTTTCCATGTAGTAGACGCTTCCAATCCACAGCGGGATAAGCAGATGCATATTGTGTATGAAACCTTGGATAATCTCGGGGTAAAGGATAAGAAAATTGTAACCCTGTTTAATAAACAGGATTTAAGAACAGACGACGAACCAATGCAGGATTTTCGTGCAGATAAGGTGCTGGCTATTTCTGCTGCGAAAAATGATGGTTTAGAAGATGTCAAAGCCATATTGGAGGAAATGCTTCGTGAGGATAAAATTTATATTGAGCGAGTAATTCCTTATAATAATGCAGGTATTATACAGTTGATTCGTAAGCAAGGAGAGCTTATTTCAGAGGAATATGTAGCAGAAGGTATTGCCATTAAGGCCTATGTTCCGATGGAGGTTTACGGAAAGCTGGATTAAAAATATAGTGAATCGGGTTATGGTATGAGTAAGAAAGCACAGAATGTAGAGTTGCAAACGGAAAAAGAAGAAAAACGCATAGCAAAAAAAGAGAAAAAACAGCAAATTAAAGAGACTAGTAAGCGTCAGCTTCGTTGGGACAAACTGGATAATACTGCACTTATTTTTCCTGTAATTGCTGGAGAAGGTATGACCAACACCTATCGTATCAGTGTGGAACTGAACGAAGAGATTCAGCCAGAACTTTTGCAGCAGGCCTTGGATATTGTGTTACCAAAATTCAATGTATTTAACGTACGTCTTCGTATGGGCGTGTTCTGGTATTTCTTTGAAGAGAATAATAAGCCAGCCCCTCGCGTAAAGGAAGAGGAGCTCTTTCCATGTCGTTATATTCAGCCAAATAAGAATAACAGCTATTTGTTTAACGTATCTTATTACAAGCGTCGTATTAATCTGGAAGTCTTTCACGTACTTACAGATGGTATGGGTGGTATGACCTTCGCGAAGGAACTGGTATATCAGTATCTCCGTTTGGCACATCCAGAGCTCAGAAGTCAGGTAGATGACAAGCTAAGCGATACCACTTCGCTGAATACAGAGGATAGCTTTGAAAAGAATTATAAGAAGAAATCCAAACGTGGGTATACTACAGGAAAAGCATATTTGATTAAGTTGAAGAAACTTGCCAAGGGTGAGTTTGGAGTAATGCATGGTCTTATCAATATTCCAGAATTGAAAGCAGTTACCAAGAAATATGGGGTTTCTATCAATGAATATTTGGTGGCAGTATTTGCCTGGGCAACTTATGTACAGTGTTTACATAAAGCTCCTTCCAAGTATCCGATTCGTATCGCGGTGCCTGTGAATTTGCGCCCTTATTTTAATTCGAACACCTTAAAGAATTTCTTTACGATGGTGTCTGCAGAGTTTCATCCAACGGAGGAAGAATATACCTTTGAAGATGTACTTGCAATCATTCAGAAGAGCCTAAAGAGCCAGATTCAGAAAGAGAATTTAGAAGAATTGTTTTCTGTAAGTGTATCTAACCAGAAGAATAAATTACTGCGTATGGTACCATTGGTTATTAAGAATCTAGTGATGCGCCTGGTATTCAATCGCTCTGCCGTGGCACACACCACCACCATTACAAATGTTGGATTTGTAAAGCTAGATCCAATCTATGAACCATATGTAAAAATGTTCCGTTCCTTTATTGCCATGTCCAAAGGACAGTCGCTAAAGGGTACTGTAAATTCTTATCAGGATACGTTGGTATTTACCTTTAGTTCCATTTTCTCGGATACATCGGTGCAGAAGGAATTTTTCCGCAAGATTGCCGAGGATGGTGTGACGGTTCAGATTGAAACAAATGGGGTGTATTATGAGTAAATGTAAGATGTGCAAGGTAGACATCCTTGATAAAACAGACAAATGCCCACTTTGTAACAATGTGTTAGAGTGGGATGGGACTGAAAAAGAAAATTTATATCCAAATGCGCGTGTTGCAAGAAGAAAGTACCAGTTTTTGGAAAATGTTTTTCTGTTTGCGTCTATTGCACTTTGGGTAGTGTTATTTATTATTGATTATACTACAGATCCAGAATTTTTATGGAGCTTCACAGCAGGGCTGGTGATTATTTTTGCGAATGTACTGCTCCGCCTGACCATCTTAGGAAAATCCTCATATATGGCGAAAATTGTTTGGACGATTATCATTGGCATGGCATTTTTGATTGAAGCTGATTTTTTAACAGGCTATCGTGGATGGGGTGTAAATTTTGCAATGCCAACAGCGATTTTAATGTGGGATATTGCAATTATCCTGCTGATGCTCTTTATTAATAGAAGAAATTGGCAGAGTTATTTGATTGACCAGTTGACAGCATTGCTTGCATGTGGCGTGATGCTGATATTGATGTGGTTGGATATTATCACCTTCCCATATTATGCTTTTGGAGTACAGGTATTTACGATTCTTATGTTTGTTGGAACCGTGATTATTGGTGATAGAAAGGCAAGGGAAGAGTTGAAACGTAGATTTCATGTATAACTAAGAGATTTTATATTTATAGGGTAAGCTAAGGGAAATAAGTATAAAAATGGAAGAAAAGAAAAATAGAAAAACACGTAAAGAGGAACGTGTAGAAAGAGAAGAATTAAGAAAAGAATCCAAAAAGAAGCAGGAGTCAGTTTTACAGAATCTGGCTCAGTTTATGGAGGAAGTAAATAAAACGGTAGATGTAGAGCCGGAAGAAATTGATGAAATCGAGGAATTTTCTGGCTTTGTACAGGAGGAAAGTACAGCGGCAGGCCGTGCTCTCAGTGATTTGATGTATCGTTTTACCAATGATTTGGAAATCGGGAAGAAAATCAAAATGGGTGAACTTCGTAAGAATTACGATAAGATTGAGTTGGAATGGAAGGCACCAGATGCGTACAATATGACTCATTTTGATTTGGAAAATTTCTCTATGAAATTATTATCGCGTAAGACGAATCCGAATTTTAAGAAGGTGATTTTACAGCTTCATGGTGGAGGATATATCGGAGCGATTTATAACAATTATTATAATGTAGCTACTTACTATTGTGATGCGGGAGACGGAATTTGTGTTTTAAGTCCAGACTATCGTGTAGCGCCAGAGAATCCGTATCCTGCAGCATTAGAAGATGCCATTGCCAGTTACCAGTGGTTGTTAGACCATGGTTGGAACGGTGACCAGATTATTTTGGCAGGTGACTCAGCGGGCGGTGGACTTTCGATGGCGCTTACTATGTATCTTCGAGACCATAACATGCCGCTTCCATGTGGTATTGTTGCGATGTCACCATGGACCGACTTAACTGCAAGTGGGGAATCTTATACTTTAAACTATGAGTTGGACCCACTGTTTGGCAACACGAAGGAAAGTATGATTTATATCAATGACTATCCAGGGGACCATGATAAAAAGGACCCATATATTTCACCGATTTATGGTAACTTCCGTCAGTTTCCACCGATGCTGATTCAGGTGGGATCTACGGAAATGCTGCTTAGCGATTCGATTACAGCGGCTAGTATGGCGGATATTGCAGGAGTAGAGGTGCGACTCAGTATTTATGATGACATGTTCCATGTGTTCCAGTTGTCAGGAAAACTTATTCCAGAAGCAAAAAAGGCCTGGGATGAGGTGGAGCAGTTTCTGCAGTTACTGTTAAATGAATAAAGGGAAGAGGAGGCAAAGGCTTCCTCTTTTTTATTATTTATAAATTAATTATTAAATTACGTGTACGTAATTGACACTGGAAATAGATAGGCATATAATAAAACTTAGCAAGCTAACTTTTAGCAAGCTAAGTTTTTTATTGCTCAAAAAGTTAGCAAAAAGGAAAAGAAAGGATTGATACATATGAACATGATTAAGACTTTGGCTGCTTACATCAAAGAGTATAAGAAGCCTTCGATCATTACCCCAATTCTGATGATTGGTGAAGTGTTGATGGAAACCATTATTCCATTTCTTATGGCATCCATTGTAAACGATGGTATTGAAAAGGGCAATATGACTCACATTTTTGTGACAGGTGTTCTTATGGTGGTGATGGCACTTTGTTCTTTGGGCTTTGGCGTAGGTGGAGCGAAGTTCGGTGCAATTGCGGCTATGGGATTTGGAAAAAATTTAAGAAAGGCGATGTTTGAAAATATACAGACATTCTCTTTTGCAAACATTGATAAGTTTAGTACATCGAGCTTGATTACGCGTATTACCACGGACGTAACCAATATCCAGATGTCTTATCAGATGCTTCTTCGTATCTATATGAGAGCTCCAGCCAGTCTTCTCTGCGCGATGGCAATGAGCTTCTTCATTAGTCCAAAACTTGCTTCTATTTACTTAGTAGCAGTTGTTTTGTTAGGAGCGGCTCTTATTTTTATTGCAACTAAGGCTATGAAGTATTTCCAGGCATCCTTCAAAAAATACGACAAGTTGAATGAAAGTGTGCAGGAAAATGTGTCTGCGATTCGTGTTGTAAAGGCATTTGTACGTGAAGAACATGAAAAGAAACGTTTCCATAAAGCATCTCAGGATATTTATGATACTTTTGTAAGTGCAGAAAATATCATTATCTGGAATAATCCATTGATGCAGTTTACAGTATATTCATGTATTCTTTTAATTAGTTGGTTTGGGGCACAGTTTATTGTAGCTGGCGATTTGCTAAAAGGTGATCTTATGGCGCTTCTTACCTATTGTATGAATATTCTTATGAATCTCATGATGCTGGCAATGATTTTTGTTATGTCCAGTATGAGTGTTGCCAGTGGACAGCGTATTTGTGAAGTATTAGAAGAAAAGGCAACGATTACAAATCCAGAAAATCCAGTAATGGAAGTAACAGATGGAAGTATTCGCTTTGAAAATGTAACCTTCCGTTATTCGAAACATTCAGAGGCTCCAGTTCTGGATAATATCAATCTGGAGATTCAGTCTGGCCAGACCATTGGTATTATAGGTGGTACAGGTAGCTCCAAATCCACTTTCGTAAATATGATTAGTCGTCTCTATGATGTAGATGAAGGTGTAGTTTATGTAGGTGGAAAAGATGTAAGGGAATATGACTTAGAAACTCTTCGTAACGAAGTATCGGTAGTATTGCAGCAGAATGTATTATTCTCAGGTTCTATTTTGGATAATCTTCGTTGGGGCGATGCAAATGCGACAGAAGAAGAGTGTATCGAAGCTTGTAAAATGGCTTGTGCAGATGAATTCATTGAAAGCTTCCCAGATAAGTACAACACGCACATTGAACAAGGTGGAACCAACGTATCTGGTGGACAGAAACAGAGACTGTGTATTGCTAGAGCATTGTTGAAAAAACCTAAGGTGCTGATTCTCGATGACAGTACCAGTGCAGTAGATACGGCTACCGATGCGAAAATTCGTGCTGCTTTTAAAACCGCTATCCCAGGTACCACAAAGCTTATTATTTCGCAGCGTATCTCATCTATTCAGGATGCAGACCGTATTATTGTATTAGATGATGGTCGCGTAGATGGCTTTGGTACTCATGAAGAGCTGTTGAAGACAAATGCAATTTATGCGGATATTTATGATGCCCAGACCAATGGTGGCGGCGACTTTGACGAAGGAGGTGACGACTAATGGCACCAGGAAGAGGTCCAAGAGGTCCAGTACCTAAAATTAGTAATCCAGGCAAGCTTTTAAGCCGCCTTATGAAGTTCATCTTCTCTCGTTATTTCATACATTATGTTGTCGTACTCATTTGTATTTTTGCATCTGTATTCTGTAGTGTACAGGGAACATTGTTTATGGAGACCTTAATTGATGATTATATTGCTCCTATGATTGGTGTAGCTAATCCAGATTATGGTCCACTCCTTGGAGCGATGGGACGTGTGGCAATTTTTTATGCTCTTGGTGTTGTGGCGGCATTTGTACAGCAGAAGGTACTCATTTATGTGTCACAGGGAACGATTCGCGATATGAGAAATGAAGTATTTGCACATATGCAGGATTTGCCTATTCGATACTTTGACACGCATGCTCATGGAGACATTATGTCGGTTTATACCAATGACATTGATACTCTTCGTCAGATGGTAAGCCAGAGTATTCCACAGATGATTAATTCGGTGATTACTATTGTGACCGTTTTTATTAACATGTGTATTTTGAGTGTTCCGCTTACCATTCTTTCTATTGTGGTAGTAGTAGTGAGTGTTATCGTATCCAAGCATTTTGCAGGATATTCCAGTCGATACTTCCTCGCTCAGCAGAAGGATTTAGGTAAACTGAATGGTTTCGTAGAAGAAATGCTTTCTGGACAGAAAGTAGTAAAAGTATTTACTCATGAAGATGAGAATATTGAAGAATTTAATCAGTTAAATGAAAAACTTTTCGATAGTGCGAATAATGCAAACTTCTATTCTGGCTGTATGGGACCAATCAATAACAACATTGGACATATTGGTTATGTATTGTGTGCGATGCTTGGTGGCGTATTGGCACTGGTAGGTTTCGGCGGATTTACCGTTGGTAAATTAGCAAGCTTCTTAACGTTTAATAAGAGCTTTAACATGCCAATCAACCAGGTAGTACAGCAAATGAATAGTATTATCATGGCACTTGCTGGTTGTGAACGTATCTTTGCATTATTGGATGAAGAACCTGAAACAGACGAAGGTTATGTAACTTTAGTAAATGCAAAAGAAGAAAATGGACAGTTGGTAGAATGTGAAGAGCATACGGGAAGATGGGCTTGGAAGCATCCACACAAAGAAGATGGAACCGTTACTTACCATGAATTGCTGGGAGATGTAACCTTCGATGGTGTTGACTTCGGTTATGTGCCAGAAAAGATAGTTCTCCACGATATAAAGATGTTCGCAACTCCAGGTCAGAAGATTGCTTTTGTAGGCTCTACAGGGGCAGGAAAGACTACAATTACTAACCTGATTAACCGTTTTTACGATATTCAGGACGGTAAAATACGCTACGATGGTATCAATATCAATAAGATTAAGAAGGCAGATTTGCGTCGCTCGCTTGGTATCGTATTGCAGGATACGCATTTGTTCACCGATACGGTAGCAAACAATATTCGTTATGGTAAGTTAGATGCAACAGATGAAGAGGTTGTAGCAGCTGCAAAACTTGCGAATGCGGATACCTTTATCCATCAGTTGCCAGATGGTTATGATACCGTACTTACGGGAGATGGTGCAAACCTTAGCCAGGGACAGAGACAGCTCCTTGCCATTGCCAGAGCAGCTATCGCGGACCCACCAGTACTTATTTTGGATGAAGCGACCAGTTCTATCGATACCCGTACCGAACGTATTGTTCAGGATGGTATGGATAAGCTGATGCATGGACGTACGACATTTGTTATTGCACATAGACTTTCTACGATTCGCAATAGTGATTGTATCATGGTTTTGGAACAGGGCCGGATCATTGAACGAGGCAGTCACGAAGAACTTATTGCAGAACAGGGCAAGTATTATCAGCTCTATACAGGTATGAAGGCTGGTGATCATCATGCAGAATAATAGAATGAATCAAAACATCGGACATAAGGTTCGCATTATTAACAATAATATTGATAAGTATTTTCATTCTTCCTGGGAAAAAGCAGGGGTAGAGCCAACACGTATGCAGTGTGCTACCTTACATTATTTAAGAGCTCACAAAGATGAGGATGTTTTCCAAAAGGATTTAGAAAACGTATTTTCTGTTTCGGGTGCAACCGCTACCAATATTTTGAAGGTCATGGAAAAGGATGGTTTAATCACCCGTGTGCCGATGGAAAAGGATGCAAGACTCAAAAAACTGGAGATGACCGAGAAAGGAATCCAGTTTGATCATGCAGCGCATGAAAATATCCTGCGTTTGGAAGAAGGCATGATAAAGGGCTTTACAGAAGAGGAAATCACTAGATTTCGTGAGTATCTTGATCGACTGACACAAAATATAGTGGATTTAGTGGAAGAAAACACCAAATAAAAATATACAAATTTTAAAAGGAAAATTTATTCATAATGACGAAGAGACGCCGAAAACCTTGATTTTTCGGCGTTTTTTCATGCTTTCGTACGTTAAAGCGAACCACAATTTCTAGTTTTTACTCGTTGACAAAACCACTATATCTTGTATAATGAAATAGCACACTACAAATGATGACAATGGCGGAGGTTGCCGCGAAAACAAAAAGATTCCAGCAATCTTTGCTTGGGGATAGAGAATTAGTGGAGGAGAGAACAAATGAAGATTATCAAGAGAAGTGGTAGTGAAGTAGTATTTGACGTAGAGAAAATCGTGAATGCTATCATCAAAGCAAACGAATCCGTATTGGATTATGAAAAATTATCAGACAAGACTATCGAAGAAATTGCAAGAAATGTAGAAAATGCATGTGAAAACATGAAGCGTTCTCCTAGTGTAGAAGAAATTCAGGATATGGTAGAAAACCAGTTAATGAATCATCGTGCATTTAACGTAGCACGTAACTACATTACATATCGTTATAAGAGAGCATTGGTTCGTAAATCAAACTCTACCGATGAACAGATTCTTAGTTTGTTAGAGTGCAACAACGAAGAAGTAAAACAGGAAAATTCAAATAAGAATCCTACGGTGAACAGTGTTCAGCGTGACTATATGGCTGGTGAAGTAAGTAAAGATATTACCAAGCGTTTCTTACTTCCAGAAGATGTAGTAGAAGCACATGAAAAAGGTCTTATTCATTTCCATGATGCAGATTACTTTGCGCAGCATATGCATAACTGCTGTCTTGTAAACTTAGAAGATATGCTCCAGAACGGAACAGTTATCAGCGAAACTATGATTGACCCACCAAAGAGCTTCTCTACAGCTTGTAATATTGCAACACAGGCGATTGCTCAGATTGCAAGCTCACAGTACGGCGGACAGAGTATTTCACTTACACACCTTGCTCCATTTGTGCAGGTAAGCCGTGAAAAATTCCGTCAGGCAGTAAAGGCAGAATTCGAAGCAGTTGGTATCGAATATACACAGCAGATGGTAAATGACGTGGCTGAGCTTCGTGTAAAAGAAGAAATCAAACGTGGTGTACAGGTAATCCAGTATCAGGTCATCACACTTATGACTACCAATGGTCAGGCTCCATTTATCACAGTATTTATGTACTTAAACGAAGCAAAAGATGAACAGACCAAGGCTGACCTTGCTGCTATCATCGAAGAAATGCTTCACCAGAGAATTCAGGGTGTTAAGAATGAAAAGGGTGTTTATATTACACCTGCGTTCCCTAAACTCATCTATGTATTAGAAGAAGATAACATTCGTGAAGGCACAAAATATTGGGAACTTACCAAACTCGCTGCTAAATGTACAGCAAAACGTATGGTTCCAGACTACATTTCTGAAAAGAAAATGTTAGAACTCAAAGTAGACAAAAACGGTGAAGGACATTGCTACACATGTATGGGTTGTCGTAGTTTCCTTACTCCATATGTGGATCCAGAAACAAATAAGCCAAAATACTATGGTCGTTTCAATCAGGGTGTAGTTACACTTAACCTTGTTGATATCGCTTGCTCATCCGAAGGTGATGAAAAGAAATTCTGGGAAATCATGGATGAAAGACTTGAGCTTTGCTACCGTGCCCTTATGTGCAGACACAAACGTCTCCTTGGTACACCTTCTGACGTAGCTCCAATCCTTTGGCAGAACGGTGCATTGGCACGTTTAGAAAAAGGTGAAAAACTGGATAAATTATTATTCGGTGGATATTCAACTATTTCACTTGGTTACGCAGGTCTTTGTGAATGTGTACGCTATATGAAGGGCGTATCCCACACAGAACCAGAAGTAGGTACACCATTTGCACTTGCAGTTATGAGAAAACTCAATGCTGCATGTAAAGAATGGAAAGCAGCAAATAATATGGACTTCAGTTTATACGGAACTCCATTGGAATCTACTACTTACAAATTTGCAAAATGTTTACAGAAACGTTTTGGCGTGATCGAAGGTGTTACAGACCGTAACTATATTACAAACAGCTACCATGTTCACGTAACAGAAGAAATGAACGCATTTGATAAGCTCAAATTCGAAGCTCAGTTCCAGGAATTATCTCCAGGTGGAGCTATCAGCTACGTAGAAGTTCCAAATATGCAGAACAATATTGAAGCTGTACTTTCTGTAATGCAGTACATTTACGACAATATCATGTACGCAGAACTTAATACCAAGAGTGACTACTGCCAGAAATGCGGATTCGACGGAGAAATCCAGATCGTTTCCGAAGAAGGTTCAGGAAAACTCGTTTGGGAATGTCCTAACTGTGGAAACCGTGACCAGGATCAGATGAGCGTTGCTCGTCGTACCTGTGGATATATCGGAACTCAGTTCTGGAATCAGGGACGTACACAGGAAATTAAAGAAAGAGTATTGCATCTGTAATTAGAATTTTTAAAATACTACGAAATGGGTCTTACTATATATTGAAAGCGCACACGCTCTCGCTCTTAGCGGTGACGTCGCGTTACTAAATTCGTGACAATTAGCATTGCCACTCATTAAGTAACGACTACCGCTAAAGGTGCTTTTTCAATACATAGTAGGACCCATTTCTTAGACTTTGAAGAAACTAATTACAGATGATATACTTACATAATTTTGTGTGACGTCTTTATAGGATAGGAGATATAAGAACTATGAACTATGCAGGAATTAAATATACAGATATTGCAAATGGATTAGGTTGCCGCACGGTGCTTTTCGTGTCAGGCTGCCGCAATCACTGCAAGGACTGCTTCCAGCCTCATACATGGGACTTTAATTATGGGGAAGCCTTTGACGAAAAAGTACAGCAGGATATTCTGGATTCTTTGAAACCAGATTATGTGCAGGGATTGACTTTGCTGGGTGGTGAGCCCTTTGAACCAGAAAATCAGGTAGAACTAGTGAAGTTCGTGCGAAAAGTAAAAGAACAGTATCCTAAGAAGGATATCTGGGCGTTTACGGGGTATATTTATGATGTTGATTTGGTAGAAGGTGGCAGAAAATACTGCGAAGCCACTGACGAATTATTATCGATGCTGGATGTATTGGTAGATGGCCCATTTATCGCGGAGCAGAAGGACTTGACACTCAAGTTCCGAGGGAGTCGCAATCAGAGAGTTATGGACATGAAAGAAACATTAAAAACGGGTAAAGTTGTCTTATTTATGGATTAGAATCATATTGTGGAAAAGGGTGTCGCAAATATAACTTTGTCGACACCCTTATTTTGCAATATATATGTCTCTGTATTTTGCGTGCATTTTCGAACCTTTAAGGGAAATGCTATTATTTCTTGAAACACGCTGCTTGCTTAAGTTTTTTGTCTGGCATAGCTTTTACTATCTACACCGCTTTGTCCGTTGTGAAACAGACACCGTACTCCTATTTCTGTTTCTCTAATGTGGGCAGTCTTATAAAGTTGATATTAGCATGAGCCATGCAAAAAACTCCGCACAAAAACAGTGCGTCAGACAGTTTGCATGGCTCATGACATTTTATAATCCTGCCCACATAAGAGAAACAACGAAATTCTCGTAAGGGTGTCCTGTTGCACACGGACAAAGCGGTGTAGATTGTAAAACTTATGACAGACAGAATAAATCATAAAAGCAAGCAGAGTGCTTCTTAGAAATAAAGCTTTTTTCTTAACCGAGAGAAAATGCACGCAAAATACAGAGACATATCTATTGCAAAGCAGAAGAAAAGGGCGTCGACAAAGTTATATTTGCGACAGCCCTTTTCTCATATAAAGGAGTACATATAAATGAAAAGTTTATTTGTCTAAAAGATCTGTGTAGAAGTTTGTGTAATCCGTACGTTCTTCTTTCATGTAATCAATGGCAGAAGAAGGATGCTGGTTCAATCTTCCCGTCAAAAGGTATGGGATGTCGTAACCCCATACAAGACCAGATTCTTTTAATGGAATCATATGTTCTTCAATAAATTTCATAACAGGAAAAATGTTGTACTTTGGATTTTTAAGGAAACTAATTAAAAGTTCCATTGCACAGTTTCCTGCACCACGTCCCATGGACATCATGGTTGCGTCTAAGTAGCTTACACCGCGAGCGGTTGCTTCGATGGTATTTGCAAAGGCGAGCTGCTGATTGTTGTGGGCATGCATGCCTACGTATTTTCCGTATTTTTCGGCAATTTCTGTATATTTGTCCGCGATGTCTCGAATCTGTTCTGGGTAGAGCGAGCCATAGCTGTCTACGATGTAGATACCGTCAGCGCTACTATTGGCTACCATTTCAAGTGCCTGTTCCAAGTCAGCTTCTTTCGCATTGGAAATCGCCATGATGTTGCAGACTACTTCGTAACCCTTGGCTTTACAATCTTCAATCATATCGATAGCGGCTGGCATCTGGTGCACATAGGTTGCGACACGAATCATATCAATGACACTTTCTGATTTAGGAAGAATGTCATTTTTGTAGTCGCAGCGTCCAACATCGGTCATAACTGCGATTTTCATATCGGATTTGTTGTCACCTACGATAGCACGGATATCAGCTTCGTCACAGAATTTCCATTTCCCAAATTTATTTACATCGAAAAGTTCCTTAGAAGCCTTATAACCAAATTCCATATAGTCAACGCCAGCCTTTACGTTTGCACGGTAAAGAGCACTAACGAATTCATCTGAAAAATTAAAATTATTTACCAATCCTCCATCTCGAAGGGTTGCATCCAGTACGCGAATGTCTGGACGGGCGGTCATCAAATTACCTTTTTGCGCCATGATTTTACATACCTCACTTTCGTGCGTTAAAGCGTTAACATGATAATACCACAAATAAGGAAAAAAGCAAGTATAACTTTACTTTTTTTCGAGGGATAACTATAATAAAGATAGTATACATAAAGGAGAACATAATATGATTAACTTAATCAATGGAATTGATTTTTCAGTTGTTGCATTTATTGGCATTTTGTTTGCGTTTGCTTTGACTTGTGTTGCGATTGCAAAATTAGAAAAATTCCTGCCAAGAGATTTGGGACGTGCGTTTGCACATGATGGAACACTTTCTGCAGGGAAACCAAGAGGTGCAGGTATTATTTTTATATTTACATTTGCGATTGCAGCAGTTTTATTTGCGCAGATGAATGTGGAAATTGCGATTTATCTGATTCTCATTATCGTGGAAATGCTGACAGGATATTTCGATGATGCGGCAGAGAAACCATGGGGAGAATATTTAAAAGGATTTTTGGATTTAGCAGTAGCAGTGGTAGTTGCACTGGTATATCTCCATTATAATACTTCAACAATTGTAATTGCTTTATTGGGTATTACAGTTACTATTCCACCAGTATTATTTGCAATTCTTACCGTTGTTTTAGTATGGGCTGCAATTAACGTAACCAACTGTACCGATGGTGTGGATGGTTTGTCAGGAACACTGGCAATTATCAGTATGATATCTTTCTTTGCACTGAATACTATCATGGGTGTAGAGGATGACTTTAACTACCTGATTTTATTATTTGCGGTATCACTTTTAGGTTATCTTTGGTACAATGCAACACCAAGTAAGCTTTTGATGGGAGATGCAGGATCTCGTGCGATGGGTATCTTCCTTGCAATTGTAGCATTAAAATCAGGATGTCCACTGATGTTCTTGTTATTCGCTATCGTAATTATCTTAGATGGCGGTTTGGGACTTATCAAAGTGGCACTCCTTCGATTCCTTAAGATACATATCTTAAAGAATACAAGAACACCACTTCACGACCATGTTCGTAAGAATAAAGAATGGTCAAATGCACAGGTGGTATTCCGTTTTGCGATTATTCAGATTATCGTTTCTGTAGCAGCAATTTACGCGGTAATGATCTAGTGAAGAATTGAGTTTTTCTATATATTAAAAAATGGGGCTGTCGCAAAATATAAATTTGTCGACGCCCTTTCTTCATGTCTTGAAATAAATATGTCTTTGTATTTTGCGTGCATTTTCTCTCGGTTAAGAAAAACGCTTTATTTCTAAGAAACATTCTGCTTGCTTTTATGATTTATTCTGTCTGTCAAAAGTTTTACAATCTGCGCCACTTTGTCCGTGTGCAACAGGACACCCTTACGACGATTTCGTCGTTTCTCTTATGTGGGCAAGATTATAAAATGTCATGAGCCATGCAAACTGTCCGAGGTGCCGCACTTGCACCGAGTTTTTGCGTGGCTCATGTAATATCAACTTTATAAGACTGCCCACATTAGAGAAACAGAAATAGGAGTACGGTGTCTGTTGCACACGGACAAAGTGGCGCAGATTGTAAAAGCTATGCCAGACATAAAACTTAAGCAAGCAGAGTGTTTCAAGAAATAATAGCGTTTACCTTAAAAGTTCGAAAATGCACACAAAATACAGAGACATATCTATTTCGAAATATAAAAATAAGGGCGTCGACAAATTTATATTTTGTGACAGCCCCATTTTTACTCTATAGATAATGTCCAATTCTTCACTAAATGCATCACTGTAATAGAGAGGAATCTCTCTTCGCTTTATTTAACCCACCAGTCATATGTTTGGGCCCATCTTCACGTTCTTCGGTTTTTACGAAAGAGGCACGCATGATGGAGTCTTCGCCGTATTTATTTCGTATGGCATCAATAGCCGAGTCTAGTTTCGATAATTTTTCCACGTTTTGCTTTTCAAATAAAGAATATTGACGGTTACTTTCCGAGGTAGCTTTGCTGGTCTGGACACCCAAGAGACGGATGGGGTTGCCATTCCAAAGCTGGTCGAAAAGGGTGCAGACATGATGATAGATTTCGTTGGTTACATTGGTAGCGGAATCCAAGGTCATCTGTCGTGATGTGTGGCGGAACTCGTTGTCTACAAAATATACAGAGATAACTGAGATATAAGATTTGTCTGCACGTACGCGGGTTGCCACTGTTTCCGTAAGGGAAAGCAGAATTTCCTTTGCAAGTGCAGCATCTGTAACGTCAAAAGCGATGGTAGTTTCATTGCTGTAGCCTTTATTGGCGGGCTTGCGATTCTTATTTGCAACATCATCCATGCTGTCACCGATACCATTGGCAAATTCCCAGATAACTTCACCATGTCCTTTTAGGTTGTCAACGATAACTTTTTTATCTGTTTTGGCTAAATCACCAATAGTGAAGATGCCAAGTGCATGTAATCGTTTGGTGGTTTGACGTCCTACGAAGAATAGTTCAGAAACAGGAAGCGGCCACATTTTAGTAGGGACTTCTTCTGGAAAGAGGGTGTGAACTAAGTTCGGTTTCTTAAAGTCAGATGCCATTTTGGCTAATAATTTGTTGGTAGAGATTCCAACATTTACAGTAAAGCCGAGTTCCTTATAAATACGGTCTTTGATTTTGTGGGCAACCTCAATCGGTGGACCGAATAAATTCTGGGTGCCGGTCATGTCAAGAAAAGATTCATCTATGGAATACTGTTCAATATCAGGAGTGTAATCCTCTAATATTTTCATCATGGAATTGGAATACTTGACATAGATAGGAAAGTTCGCAGGGACGGTCTTAAGTCCAGGACATTTACGACGAGCATCCACCAGTGGTTCACCAGTAGTAACTCCGTATTTCTTGGCTGCTTCGGATTTGGCTAATACGATGCCGTGACGAGATTCCTCGGAGCCACCGACCACACACGGAAGCAGGCGTAAATCTTCTGTTTCGCCTAACTCACGTATTCGATATGTTGCTTCCCAGGAAAGGAAAGCACTATTTACATCAATATGAAAAATAACTCGTTCCATAAATAACCTCTTGCGAACGTCTGTTCGATAATATATAATAAGTATAGCAAATCTATAGATAATTGTAAAGGAGGATGTGTAAAATGATAAAAGAACGAATGTATATCTGTATTGACTTAAAATCCTTTTATGCATCCGTAGAATGTGCAGATAGAGGGCTGGATCCTTTGACGACGAAATTGGTAGTGGCAGATCCGGAACGCACGCAGAAAACGATATGCCTGGCGATATCACCAGCCATGAAAAAGCTAGGGATTAAAAATCGCTGTCGTGTCTTTGAAATTCCAGAGAATTTGGAATATATCATGGCTCCGCCACGCATGCAGAGATATATTGATGTATCAGCGGATATTTATGCCATTTATTTGAAATATATCGCGAAAGAAGACATTCATGTGTATTCCATTGATGAGGTGTTCATGGATGTGACAGATTATCTTGGAATGTATCAGATGACGGCAGCAGAGCTGGCTGCACGTATCATGGAGGATGTGCTGAAACATACAGGAATTACGGCGACTTGTGGCATTGGTACGAATATGTATCTGGCGAAGGTGGCTTTGGATATATCTGCTAAGCATATTAAGGGAAATACGGCATTTTTGAATGAGGAGATATATCAAAAGACCTTGTGGAACCATAAGCCGATTACGGATTTTTGGCGTGTGGGAGCTGGAATTGCGAAGCGACTGGAGAGACATGGGATTTATACCATGAAAGACATTGCAATGGCGAAGGAAGAGGTTTTATATGCCCTGATTGGCGTGGATGCAGAGCTCCTGATTGACCATGCCTGGGGGAGGGAACCTACCACGATAGCAGAGATAAAAGCATACAAACCGAAGCATAATAGCTTGACCAGTGGTCAGGTGTTAGGATGTGAAAGTACCCATGAGGAAGGATTGTTAATCGTAA
The DNA here is from genome assembly GCA_017481285.1 of Agathobacter sp. Lineage (GTDB taxonomy): Bacteria > Bacillota > Clostridia > Lachnospirales > Lachnospiraceae > Roseburia. Next base: position 29,945 of record JAFUPI010000020.1, read on the forward strand.
AGGAAATGGCAGATTTACTTTGTCTGGACCTGGTGGACAAAGGGTTGGTGACAGATTCGATTTCTCTGCAGATTGGCTTTGAAAACCGTTTAGAGCTTCCGATGGCAAGAGGAACGACGACACTTCCGATTACGACCAGCTCCGCAAAGACGATGCTTCCTTATGTAGAGCAGCTCTATGAGCGTATTATTCCGAAAAATATGGGGATTCGACGAGTGAATATGTCTTTCAATAACGTTATCGATGAGGCGTATCAGCAGTATGATTTGTTTATTGACCCGGCAGAATTGGAACGGGAACGAAAAATGCAGCGAGCCATGATTGATATCAAGAAGAAGTTTGGTAAGAATGCGATTCTAAAAGGAATGAACTTGGAAGAAGGGGCTACCACAATAGAACGAAATCGTCAGATAGGAGGACATAAAAGTGGACAATAGGGCGAAACAATTTATGCCATTTGCAGCGTTGAAAGGGTATGAAGAAGCACTTCGAGCAAAAGAAAAAATCGTAGTTGAGAAAATAGAATTATCCGAAGAGAAAAAAGCGGAGCTGGATTATAAATTGCATCAAGTAAAGAAAAATGACATTATTACAGTAGTTTATTTTTGCAAGGATGAGTATATTAAGCTGGAGGGAATGGTTTCCCGACTGGATACAGATGCGAGAATGCTTAAGGTAGTAAATACGAAGATTCCATTTGAAGATATCTATGAATTATCCGGAGAGAAAATAATTGTCGAATAGACGAAAAAACTCGAAAAATGAATTGCGTACAAGTCGTAGCAGCGATATAATTAATATATGATAAAAACAAATGAGGGATATATTATGAATGAAAGAGAGTATCGTTTTGCGAAAACAGAGGAACAGGTTCGAAAAATCAATAAATTTCTATGTATTAGCACTGCGATTTTAAATATAATCAGTTTTATTATTATTTTTGTGTCATACATGCGAGGATATCGTACGGAACTGTATACCTTTGGATTGCTTGCAATTATGATAGTGACATCTATCGGTGGTTTTATTATTTATAAGAAAAATAAAGATAGTGTGCTTTTGCGATACTTTATGCTGACAGGATTATTGATTATCATGGCTCTGTTAATTTATGGTTTCAATTCCTATTATATGAGGGTGTTGTCAGTTGTGCCGCTTATGGGCTGTGCTTTGTTTTTTGATACCAGATTTGCGAAGATTTCAGGAATCATTGTGACGGTAGAGAATTTCGCGATTACATTATTCCGTGAAATGGTACTGCATGACTATAAAGATGAGCAATTTATGGATAATATTACAATAGCTGTGGTTATCATGGTTATGATGTTTGTTTTATGGTACATAACCAAAGTTGGTAAGATGTTCAATGCAGATTCTATCGATAAGGCAAAGCATGAAGCAGATTTGCAGCAGGAAATGATGGATGATGTGCTTCATATTGCAGAGCAGGTACGTACGGGTACAGCAAATGCTATGGGACTTATGAATGATTTGCAGAAATCCTCCGAAATCGTAAGTAGTTCTGTAGGTGATATTAGTACCAGCACTTCCTTGACTGCGGAGAATATTGAGAATCAAAGCATGATGACCCATAATATTCAGGATAACCTGGAGAAAACAGTGGCTCGTGCAGAAAATATGGTGCGCGTAGCAAACCGTTCCAATGCACTGAATACAGAGAGTATGAAGCAGATGGAACAGTTGAGCCAGGAGTCAAAGATGCTGGCGGAAACGAATGAAGTAGTGGCAGATTCCATGAAACAGCTTCAACAAAATGTGAATAATGTAAAAGAGATTACGAAGACTATTTTCGATATTTCTTCTCAGACCAATTTATTGGCATTAAATGCATCCATTGAAAGTGCACGTGCTGGTGAAGCAGGGAGAGGTTTTGCTGTAGTAGCAGATGAAATCCGTGCCTTGTCAGAAAGAACGCGTCAGGAAACCGAGAATATTACCCAGATTTTGGGGACATTAGAGGAAAATGCGAATGAGACCGCGAAGGCAGTAGAACGTTCCATGGAAGTGGGAAATGTGCAGGAAGAAATGATTGCAGGCGTTGCAAGTCAGTTTGGGGAAATGAATGCAAATGTAAATGAATTAGCTGCGGATGTAGAAGAAATCGAAAAAATGTTAGAGAACTTATCTCAGGCAAATACAGAGATCGTTACACATATTACACAGCTTTCAGCAACGACGCAGGAGGTAACTGCATCGGCACAGCAATCTTCGGAATTGACGGAAGAGAATTTTAGAAATTCGAAGGAGGCTAGAGATATTCTGGATAATATTCTGGAAGTATCCCATAAGATGGATAAATATTTACTTTAAAATATGAATAATTTCAAAATATTTACAGAAACTAGCAAGTGTGATATAATGCTCGTTGCGTGATTTTATAGAAAGTTTGAGTAGTAGTTGAAAGGAAAAGAAGGATATGATGCCAAAGGAATACCGCAACAAATTGATTGCGACAGGAGCACTTTTATTAGGTGTTTTATTATTTACAATTATTGATGGTTTTGTGCGTTATGCACCAGAAAACAATACAGAAAAGCCAAACACAGAAATGGTAAGTGATACAGAAATGGATGAATAAAAATAAGGGGCTGTCGCAGATTTTGTCGACGCCCTTTCTTCATGTCTTGAAATAAATATGTCTCTGTATTTTGCGTGTATTTTCTCTCGGTTAAGAAAAAAGCTTTATTTCTAAGAAGCACTCTGCTTGCTTTTATGATTTATTCTGTCTGTCATAAGTTTTACAATCCGCACCACTTTGTCCGTGTGCAAAAGGACACCCTTACGAGGATTTCTAAGTTTCTCTTATGTGGGCAGGATTATAAAATGTCATGAGCCATGCAAACTGTCTGAGGTGCCGCACTTGCAC
>JAFUPI010000021.1 GCA_017481285.1 Agathobacter sp.
ATCTGTTTGCTATGCTCAGAAAAATGTATAACCAACAGTTTTTTGTTACATTATACACCTTTCTAAGACGATTTTCAGCCATTTTTAAGATGCATTTTCATTTGAGTATATTTGACCTTGCATTTAGTTTTTCATTTAAAGCAAAAAATAGGAATATGATGGGAAGCCTTACGCTAGTACAGCGACCATCATATTCCTATTTTGCTTTAATTTCTACCAAATTCTGTTAATACAAGACCTTTATTTCTATCTAAGGTCATACCAACGCTCCATGCATTGATAAAGAGAAGCAATGGATTGCCCTTCATATCAATAACCTTCTTCATATCAGAGGTTCCTGTTAAGTTATCAACATCCACTTCTTCTTTATTTTCAATCCAACGAATGTGTTCGTATGGAAGATTTTCCAGACGAATTTCTACATTGTATTCACTTTCCAAACGGAATTTCAATACGTCAAACTGAAGCACACCTACTACACCAACGATGATTTCTTCCATGCCGCCCTTATATTCCTGGAAAATCTGGATCGCACCTTCCTGAGCAATCTGTGTTACACCCTTTACGAACTGCTTACGTTTCATGGAATCCACAAGACGTACACGTGCAAAATGTTCTGGTGCAAAGGTAGGAATACCTTCGAACTGGAACTTATCCTTGGCAGTTGTCAAGGTATCACCAATGGAGAAAATACCTGGGTCAAAAATACCAATAATATCGCCAGCATATGCTTCTTCTACCATCTTACGCTCATCCGCCATCATCTGCTGTGGCTGGGAAAGCTTAATCTTTTTATTTCCCTGTACATGGAATACTTCCATGCCAGCATCGAACTTACCAGAACAGATACGCATAAATGCAATACGGTCTCTGTGGTTTTTGTTCATATTCGCCTGAATCTTGAATACGAAAGCAGAAAAATCTTCATTAAATGGATCGATGATTCCTGTATCCGCCTTACGTGCCAATGGTGAATATGTCATCTTTAAGAAATGCTGCAAAAAGGTTTCTACACCAAAGTTGGTAAGTGCAGATCCAAAGAATACTGGTGATAATTCACCCTTTGATACCAGGTCGATATCAAATTCCGCACTTGCTCCATCTAAAAGTTCGATTTCATCCATCAGCTGGTCATACTTATCCTGACCGATTTTTTCGATTAAAGCTGGATCATCGATATCTACTAACTCTTCTTTCCCTTCCTTCGTACCCTTAAAGGTCTCTGAGAAAAGGCGAACCTGTTTTGTATTTCTGTCATATACACCCTTAAATTCCTTACCAGAACCGATTGGCCAGTTCACTGGACAGGTTTCGATACCAAGTTCTTTTTCGATTTCTCCCAATAAGTCAAAGGTATCATTCGCATCACGGTCCATTTTGTTAATAAATGTAAAAATAGGAATATGACGCATTACACAAACCTTGAAAAGTTTACGAGTCTGTGCTTCTACACCCTTGCTACCATCGATAACCATTACTGCAGAATCCGCAGCCATCAAGGTACGATAGGTATCTTCCGAGAAGTCCTGATGTCCAGGTGTATCCAAAATATTGATGCAGTATCCATCATAGTTGAACTGAAGTACCGAAGAAGTAACGGAAATACCTCTCTGCTTTTCGATCTCCATCCAGTCGGAAACTGCATGACGTGCGGTTGCCTTACCCTTTACACTTCCGGCTAAATTGATGGCACCACCATATAACAGGAATTTTTCTGTTAAAGTAGTTTTACCAGCATCCGGATGGGAAATAATGGCAAAGGTACGTCTTTTTTCTATTTCTTTTCTTAAGTTGCTCACCTTGAGTTCCTCCAAAAACATCTAACTAAAGCTGTCTTCCACGTCAAACACACATGGAAAAATGCACCGTTTCATAGTATACCTTAGATTTATCCGCATTTCAACGAATTTTTATTCCCTTTCAGGAAAATTATTCTTTATCAGAGGTATTCAGCGGTGTAATCACAATTTTATCCGCAGTCACCCCAGTTTTTCGCTTTACAATGTCTTCTACCTGTGCACGTTTCGCATCTGTAACCTCGCCCATATCCAGGACCACATCACAACTGTTTTCATTGATACTGACTACTACATTGGTAAAGCCCTTTGCTTCCAAAAGCATTTCTGCATTGGCTTCTTTTTCCGCAATATCCGTCATCTCTACCAATTTATTGACCGCATCCTTCTTCGCGTCATCGGAAAGAGTCTCATTGTTTACGATTTCCATTAAAGCCTCTTTGTTAGATGCACGAATCTGCTCACGATTTAATTTTACTGCAGCTGCATAATCCGTCAGATTGATGATATTCCCCGTCAAAATGGATTCTCCCGGGTTAAGCTCCTCTTCGGTATTCGATGCAATCTCTGTATTCTCTTCATTCCAAACCAGTTTATCCCAAACATTTTTGTCCTCTGCATTTTTATCCTCATCTGCATTTGCTTCCTGACTATTTGGATTCAAATCAAATCCATTTTTGTCATAACTTATGTACCCTGCAATTGCTATTAACACGGCTAGTGTTGCAATTACAACCTGATTTTTACGAATTTTTCCTTTCACTTGTGCCCCTCCTGCGACCTCATTTTTACTATACTTATCTTATGCACGTCTATGGAAAATAATGCCTTGACCGCTTCAGAAATCCGTGCATTGACTGTGGCATTGCCAGCTCCCTCTGCTACCACCACCACACCGCAGACCTTTTCTCCTGTTTTCTCCGTACCAAACACACTCTCTTTTGAACCTTCTGTTGTGATCATAACCTCCACATCTCCGACCCCTTCCATAGAAGATAATACATGCTCCAACTGTGCTTCCAATGCTCCATCCGAATCCTCCGTTTCTTCCTGAACCATCTGCGTCACACCTGTTCCCGTCGGAATACACATCACAAGAATCAGCAGCCCAACCAAAGCAACTACAATATATTTACTCCCCTTCTCCTTTAAAAAAGAAATGTTCATATATACTCTCCCCTTCCTTTAACTCCAAATCTAATTGCTTCATCTGTTGATTAAATGGTTCAAACACCTCATATATCCTTGCAGGATTATCCATTGTAAAAAATGTAAGTACCGGTTTCAAAAGAAGCACCACAACAAAAATCCCGATAAAAAACTGAATGTATTTTTTGTATTCATCCTTAGGCACCAAATAAGAAAGCACCAACAAAATCATCATGAACACATAATAATTTTTTAAAAACTCTAACATACACGTCCTCTAGAATACAAAGCTCGTCGCCATGGTAACCATGGAAATCAGCACAAAAAACAACAGCATGGAATACAGAATTATTTTCAAATACAAATTACAGCCTCGTGCAACTCCCGAAACACACTCCACCACCCGTTTGTCAGTCACAGGCTGTAACAGAATAGAAAGCAGGTGATACATTATCCAAAAACAACCGATTTTCAGCACTGGTATAACCGCCACCACGAACAAAACAATCAAACCTATAATTCCTACGCTATTTTTGATTAACAAACCACAACTTAAAATGATTTCTCCGGCAGACCCTACTGCTCCTCCAATTCCAGGAATCGCAGATAATCCAGACAACATAATATTGTTTGCCAGGCGATCTTTCATCGGTGTCAAAAGAGACTGCACCACACCAAGACCTATCACTGCTCCAAAGGCTACCTTTAGAATTATTGCAACGATTTTCTCCATAAACTCAGCCAGCTTGGAGAGCTTATCTTCTTCAAATAAATGATTCAAAAAAAGAACTAGAATAAACACATGAATCAGTGGACTTAAAATGTGTATCATCAAAAACTCTATGAGATAAACAAAGAAAAATGCCATTTCATAAGCAACTGCTCCTGATACTGCATTTCCTGTGAAAACCATTGTCATTGCATAGGTAGGACTTAATGCATTCAAAAAGGTCAAAATTCCATTCAATCCTTCCAAAGCAATCTCGCGAACCATATAAAAGGATTGCATCAAAAGCACCATTAAAGTGGAATAAATCAAAAGAAACCCTATGTTAGACACATATGTCTTTCTGGAAACCAATAATCTATGTATCACAGAAAACAAAACAGAAAAACAAAGCATCTTCACAAAAATCGGTCGTGCAATGGACATCTCATAAAACACAGCATCAAAAAACATCTGTGTGATGTTTTCTTTATTTATCGCCTCTAAACCATACAAACTAATCTGAGATATCAATTCTTCAAAACTCATCTCACTCCGCATATGTTCATGCAGGAAATTGTTCAATGAGCTAAAATCCAGTGTTTCTATAATCTCTTCTAAATACCCACTTACATCTGTCATCAATATTCTTATCATACGAACAGCCCCAAGGTTTCTACTAAAAATACCAATCCAGGAATACTAAGTGCTACGATGGATATTTTCGCAAATAATTCAATCATGCCAGCAATGGACTGGTGTCCCGCATCTCTGCAAATCGAGGAAGCAAATTCTGCCACATATGCGACTCCAAGCATCTTAAAAAGCTGCAAAAAATAGGTTTCCTCAATTGCCACCATATCCAACAATTCTGTTACGAAGCGAACTACAACGGAAATCTGCGTCAGCACAAAGTAAAAAATAATCATACCTGTAACCATCCCTATTACCACCGAAAGTTCCGCTCGCTCTTTACGTATAAAACTGGACAGAATCGCAGCTACTGCCCCAATAATTCCTATTTTTAAAATACGCTTCCCCCCTATCCAATTAAAAATAATGTCTCCATCGCTTGAAACAATTCACTGATATAGGGAACAACCCAAAACAACACGATAACTAGTCCCACTAAACTCAGCAAAAATGCATGTTCATCTCTTCCACTATGCTTTAGCACCTGCCCCAATACCGTCACTATGATGCCCACTGCCGCTATTTTAAAAATGATTGTTATTTCCATGTTTGTCCTCTCAATTTCCGTTGCAATTTGTGCATGATATGAATTACACGAAAACAATCAACAGCATAACTGTGCCAAGCATTCCCACTGGAATCCATACCTTTCTCTGCTGTGCATCATTTTCTTTTAGTTTCACCTGCTGTTTTTCTAATTCATCTATACTTTTTTGCAAAAAACAAATATTTTCCTGTCGACTACGTCCAAAAAAACCTGCACCTGCATGTAGCATCACTCCAAAGGTTTCTGAATCCATGGCCCAGGCCTGTTCCTCTTCCTTAAAAACTTCTTCCCAGGCCTCCTGCCCCTTTGGATAGGTGTACGTTGCTAATCTCTTTGCGATTTCATGCAAAGATTTCTCCAAAATACTTCCTTTTTCCCCGCACATTTGCCCATTCTTGGACTCATATCTCGCAAAATATTCCATCACCTTTACATTCTCTGTTTCCATTGCAAATATAGTTTTTTGTAAAAAAAAGATAAATTCCTCCAATCGCATTTCTTTTTCCTTTTGCATGTGAATCCAGCTATATAAATACCCCGCAACTCCACCAAAAGCCAAAACGATACCTACTATTTTCCCCATAGCAAAATTCCTTGTCCATCATAGATACGAAACCTTCTTTGTCCATTGTCTAATCGAATCAACTCGACAAATCGCTCGATTGCTCCTGTCTTTATCCCTTCTCTTATCATAGGATTTCGTAGTATCTCATCCATATCCCCTGCATGTATAGTCCCCAAAACCTTCACTCCAGAACAGCGCATCTGTTCCAATAATTCAAACTCCTCTTCTTTTCCTATTTCGTCCACCGCAATAATATCTGGCGACATTGTGCGAAGCACCATTTTCATTCCAATTCCCTTCGGGCAGGCATCTAAGACATCCGTTCGTTTCCCTAAGTCATTCTGTGCCTGACCATCCATACATGCTGCAATTTCTGAACGCTCGTCAATGACACAGATTTTTAATCCTTTCCCATTACTATTCTCCTCACAAGCCTTCTGATGCTCTCCATTGGACAAAATTCGTATCGTATCTCTTAGGTAAGTCGTCTTTCCTACCCCTGGTGCTGCAAAAAACAAAGTGTTATATATACTGTTATTCTTCCATAAATGAGGCACTATTTTCTCTGCACAGCCTTTTCGTTCATGTGCAATACGAATATTGAGTCCCCCGATGTCAATTATATTTGTAATTCTATGCTCCTTTGTATCTCTAAGTGCTTCATAGGTTGCATGTCCCGTGATACCAATACGATGTCCTCCGGAAAAGGTGATATACCCTTGTTTGATTTCCTCATCCATTGCATAAATCGAGTATCCGGTTATGTAGTTGAGCATTTCATCCAAGCACTGCCTGTCTATCATGCTGTCATAATTGCCCAGCCATTCGTTGTGATTTCCATAGATGAGCTCTACTGGCCAGCCAATTCGCACACGGATTTCCTCTAACCCATCCCAGTTTATCTTTCGCATCCGCGGCCTTATACTTGTCGGAAATACCGTAACCAATCCTTTGACCATGCTTGTTCCTCCTATTGCTTCGTTGTAAACATGCTAAAAAATAAGACATAGGTAAATTTACCTATGTCTTATATATATGACTTGTCTTAAATTTTATGACTATTATTTAATATAATGTATTCTCTTTTCCTCATACTGATCACGTGCGTCTGGTTCTTCCGCAGGATGTCCAATAAATATTACATTTAACGGAACCTGTGTCTTCGGAATATCCAACATTTCTCGTACACTCTCTTCCGCACGCTTCTGTGGATAGATACCACACCAGACTGCGCCTAAGCCTAAATCTGTGACACGAAGCAAAATATTTTCTGTAGCCGCACTGCAATCCTGAATCCAGTAGCTAGCCATCTGCATTGGTAATGCTCTTGATAAATTACCACACACAATAATCGCAAGCTTTGATGAAAACTTAGAGAACTTGGATGCAGATTTTAATTCTTCCAATTTTTCTGCATTGGTAACAACATAAAATTCCCATGGTTTCTTGTTGCAGGCACTTGGCCCACTCATAGCCGCATGGAGTAATTCTTCTATCATTTCTTCAGATACTGGTTCGTCTGTAAATTTTCTAACACTTCTTCTTTTTAATAAAACTTCTTTTAATTCCATATACTGCTCCTACTCCTCATCAGGCGCCTGACCGTCATGTGCCAGCCACTTACATTCTGTCATTTCCAAATTGGTAAATGTCGCCTTAAAAGATGAATCCTCTGGACTGCAAGCGTAAATTCCAAACTGAATCGTTCCTGCACCATTCCACATATGGCAAACTCGCATCTGGCTAAAGTTCACACCATCCTGTGAGCACTCGATACAATAATCATCTTCGCGACGGCTAAAGCGATACCACATAGATTTCATCGAAGCATCAATCGCGGTTGTCGCCCAGTCCGAATATCCATTATTCGTCACTACGCTTCCTAAGTGCTGAAACTCCTCATTTTCGTACTCAATCGAACCTTTTAACCAATTCTCGCTATCCAAATACATAACCACACCACACTGGTCAAAACGATGCTTGCTTTCAAATTCTGTTTTAACAACAAAAGAAAAGAATTTCTCATCGGTTGTCATTTGCAATACTGGTGCATTATCGTTTCGAAAATGATAATAGGTTCTCTGCCACAAATCCGTATGTGGTTTTGTAATAATTTCTATTTTATCCTCTGATATTGTAAAATCAACTGGCTCTCTCGTCCATTTTAAATTATTGATATCGAATTTCATAATTCTATTCTCCTTGAATTCCTTTTTCTATCTTTTTATACACTGTCATTCGCATGGTTATATAGCTTGCAAGTCCACCAATTACGTTGGAAATTGGTTCTGCCAAAAATACTCCTGTTACACCGAATCCTACCATTGGCAATAAGAGTGTCAACGGCACTACGATAATCGCCTTACGAAGTAATGAAAAGAATATGGCATGCTTGGCATCTCCCAATGCTTGAAATGTGGACTGACCTGCAAACTGAAAGGACATGAACACAAAACCAAAGAAGTATATCTTTAGCATTTCTACTCCTACTTCCATCATCTGCATATCGTCCGAAAATATGCCAAACCAAAACTCTGGAAAAAGCACTACCAATATCCATGCAGCCATAGTATAGGCGGTTCCTATAAATGTGTTAAAGCGAATTCCAGATTTTACTCTTGTATATGCCTTTGCTCCATAATTAAAGCTGATTACTGGCTGCGAACCGCTGATAATTCCACTGATTGGCAGATTAAATATCTCGCGTACGGAATTGGCTACCGTCATGACACCTACATAAATGTCGCCGCCATATCCTTGCAACGTAGAATTACAGACTACCTGCACCAGACAGTTTGTTCCAGACATAATAAAATTGGAAGTGCCCAGCTTGAAGATGTCTTTTGTAATATCCTTATTGATTCGAATACTCTGTATTTGAAGTGGAATAATAACCTTTTTCCCAAAAAGAAATTTTAAAACCCATATTGCCGAAACCACTTGGCTAATTACGGTTGCAAGTGCCGCCCCTGCAACACCCATATCAAACACAAAAATAAACAAAGGATCCAGTACAATATTTATAATGGCTCCAATGATAACGGAAAACATACCAATTTTTGGGAATCCCTGTGCATTGATATAACCATTCATACCAGTCGTAGTCATGGAACAAATCGTCCCAATTAGATAAATATTCAAATACTGACTAGCATAAACAAAGGAATCTTCACTTGCTCCAAAAGCAAACAAAATGGGTTTGGAAAACACATATCCAATTGCTGTCAAAACTACGGAACTCAGCAGCAAAAGCGCAAAAGAATTACCCATAATCCTTCTTGCTTTTTCTTCATTTCCAGCACCTCGTTCCATGGAAAATAGAGGTACCCCGCCCATTCCAAACAGACCGGAAAATGCCATAATCAAGCTAACGATTGGAAAGGTTAATCCGACACCAGTTAATGCAAGACTGCTTCCATCTTCCATATGCCCTATGTAAATTCTGTCTACTACGTTGTACAAAAGCTGTACTAGTTGTGCAATTGTAAGTGGTACCGCCTGAGTGATAATACACTTCCAGACGGGGCCTTTTGAAAAATCGTTCTTTTGTGATTCCATGTTGTCACTCTTTTCTATGAATAAACTAACTTCATTATACCACATTCTAATAAAAAGGGAGCGATTTCTCGCTCCCTATCCATTAAATCTTATTTATTACATTCTCTCTGGTGCTTCAAAACCAAGCATATCAATGCATGTTTCAAGCACACTCTTGGTTAAGCAAAGCAAACCGATGTATGCTTTCTGTGCTGCTTCGTTTTCTTCGGAAAGAATCTTAGTTCCATGATAGAAGCCGTTGAATGCATTTGCAAGTTCGTAAATATATGCACAGATTTTGTGTGGTGCACTTTCTTCGTATGCATTTTCTACCACAGCGTTGAAACGAGAAAGAACTAACATAAGGTCTTTTTCGTGTTCGTTGTGAGCAGCTTCCATTGCACCAAGGCAATCTGCGATAGATTTGCCAGTTGCTTCGTATTTTCCAAGGATGGATTTGATACGAACGATGGTGTAAAGGATGTATGGACCTGTATTTCCTTCGAAGGATGTGAATCTTTCGATATCGAAAATGTAGTCCTTGCTTGCCTGGTTGGAAAGATCACCGTATTTAATTGCTGCTAATGCAATCTTTCTTGCAGTATCCTGTGCTTCTTCCATAGAAATGTCGAGATTTTCTTTAGTCTTCTGATTTTCCAAAATCTTCTTTAACATTTCCTCGTAGATTTCTTCTAATAAGTATTCCAGACGCATAACTCCGCCATCACGGGTTTTGAATGGCTTGCCATCTTTTCCGTTCATGGTACCGAAACCGATATGAGTCAGTTCTGTTTCTGGTTTTACGATGCCTGTTTTCTTTGCACAACGGAATACCTGTTTAAAGTGAAGTTCCTGACGCTTGTCTGTAATGTAGATGATAGACTCTGGATTGTAGTCTTCCATACGCATAACAAGTGTAGCAAGGTCTGTGGTACTGTAAAGAGATGCTCCGTCCGATTTTAAAATGATACATGGAGGAATTTCCTTTGTATCAGTTTCTTCTGCAACATCTACTACCAATGCGCCTTCGCTTTCATAAGCAAATCCACCATCTTTTAATTTCGCAACCATATCTGGAATATATGGCTGTGCATCAGATTCGCCCTTCCAAAGTTCGAAATCTACGTTTAATTTTTCATAGTTTTTCTTAAGGTCAGTTACAGACACATTGAGGATGTGTGCAAGTAATGCACGATAACCTCTTCTGCCCTGCTGCAATTCATTTGTCGCTGCAAGAGCTGCTTCTTTATAAGCTTCATCTTCTTTTGATTTACCGCTGGCGGTTGGATAGATTTCTTCTAACTCAGCAATGGTAAATGGTGCTTCTTCTGGATATTCACCTTCGTAAGCTTCATCGAAATAAACAAGCTCTGGTTTACGAAGTTTAAGTTCTGTGATGATAAGTCCCATCTGAAGACCCCAGTCTCCCAAATGAACATCCCCAATCATTTCGTGACCTACGAATTTACCAATACGTTTTACACTTTCACCAATGATGGCAGAACGAAGATGTCCTACGTGAAGTGGTTTTGCTACGTTTGGTCCGCCGTAGTCAATCATGATAGTCTTTGGATTTTCTACTTTAGAGCAGCCGAAGCGTCCTTCATCTGCCTGCATATCGTTCATGTATTTTGCAAGATATGCATCATCTATTTTTAAGTTTAAAAAGCCTGGTTTAACAGATTCCACCATTGAGAACATTTCATTTCCAGATAACAATTCTGCAATTTTATCAGAAATCATAAATGGCGCACATTTGTATTCCTTGGCAGCTGCCATGGCACCATTACACTGATATTCACAAAGGTCTGGTCTGTTTGAGAGCGTAACCCTTCCGTACTTCTCGTCGTAGCCACATTCTACGAATGCTTTGGTTACTTCTTCTGAAATTAAATCAAGTAATTTTTTCATAACAGCCTCCTAATTATTCTTAAATATTATATTTTTGTATGGAAGTAATGCGTTTAACAATACTCCACCTAACACACACACTGAGATGATTTCACCGACTCCTACAGTAACTGCAAAATATGGAATCGCCCAATCTACACCATTAAATTCCCATGTAATACCGTACCCATATCGAAGCACACAAGGTATTATAATCGCATTAGCAATCACCGGCGGAAAGGTCATCAAAACCTTATGCTTACGCAAAAGATATGTGCCAATAGCACCAATTAAGGTTGCTAAACTACCAAACAACACATCCCAAATCGCTGCTCCTGTCAAAAGGTTTGCAATCCAGCATCCAATCGTAAGGCCTGGAACCGCCGCCACTGTGAAAAATGGCAATATGCAAAGTGCCTCCGAAAAACGCACCTGTATCGCGTAATTCGCCAACCCAAAAGCATTTGCGACCATAGTAAGCACTACATACAATGCTGCTATAATGGCGGCCTGTGTCATAATCGTTACATTTTTGTTTCTCATATTTATTTGTCTCCTTAGTTTTGATTTGAGTGAGGATGGTTTCGAACTCACTTTTATTTTGACAAAGTTTCTTTGTCACATAGCTTGAAAATTTTAACATAGGATTGTGGAAATTGCAACCCAATTAGCTTCTCTAGACTACTCTTTCTTATTGCGTTTTGTGGGAATTAAGCTATAATAAAATTAGTTTTAAAATTACTATCCCAAAGGAGATTTGCTATGTATGCAGATGAAAATGTAATTAAAATTAAGCACGACGTATTATACCACGTCGCAAAATTAGCTTTTGAAGATGAATTGGATGCAAAAAGAGATTCCATTGCATTTGAATTAATTCCTGGACCTACACCAAAATTCCGTTGTTGTGTCTACAAAGAACGAGAAATCATCCGCCAGCGTGTCCGCTTGGCAGAAGGAAAAGCACCCGGTCCTATTGACGATGGAAATGTCATCCAAGTGATAAGTTCCGCCTGTGAAGACTGTCCTATTTCTACATATACGGTTACTGAAAACTGTCAGAACTGTCTTGGTAAAGCATGTATTCACGCATGTAATTTCGGTGCCATCACTCCAGGCCGATACCGTTCTCATATTGATGCCTCTAAATGTAAAGAATGTGGCAAATGTGCACAGGCCTGTCCATACAATGCTATCGCTCATTTAAAACGCCCATGTAAATTTGCATGTCCTGTAGATGCGATTACAACCGATGAGTATGGTCTTTCTGTTATTGATCGTTCCAAGTGTATCAGCTGTGGCAAATGTATTCACAGTTGTCCATTCGGTGCCATTGGTTCCAAAACTTTTATCGTAGACGTTATTAATGCTTTAAAATCTGGCAAAAAAGTATATGCCATGGCTGCCCCAGCTACCGAAGGTCAATTCGGACCACTGATTACTATGGCAAGCTGGAAAAAGGCTATGCTGGAATTAGGATTTGAAGATTTCTATGATGTAAGTCTAGGTGCTGATATGACGGCTGCATATGAAGCAGAGGAATGGGCAGAAAGTTACAAAGAAGGGAAGAAAAAAGTAACCTCCTGCTGTCCAGCATTTGTAAATATGGTTCGTTTGCATTATCCTGAATTGGCAGATTGTGTGTCTACTACCATCTCACCTATGTGTGCCGTTTCTCGTTTAATTAAGGCAAGAGACCCTGAAGCAGTTACTGTATTCATTGGACCATGTGTAGCGAAAAAATCTGAAGTTGTAGACCAGAAAATCGAAGGTAACGCAGACTATGTCCTTACCTATTCAGAAATCCGTGCGATTATGAAAGCCAAAGATATTGCTCTTATGCCTGTAGAAGACACCGAACAGATTGGTTCCGTACATGGCAAACGCTTTGCGGCTTCTGGTGGCGTTACTGCAGCTGTATTACAAAGCTTAAAAGAATCGAAAGATGAAATCGATGCTAAGGTTTGTGTTGCAAATGGAGCTGCTGAATGTAAGAAAGCACTTCTCTTACTTAAAGTTGCCAAATTACCTGAAGACTTTATCGAAGGTATGATTTGTGAAGGTGGTTGCGTAGGCGGACCAAGTCGATTTAATGATCCGATGAAATCAAAAAAGACACGCGACGCAATGCTCTTAAAAGCAGATGAACGTGGGATTCATGAAAACCTAGAAAACTATGATATGAATTCCTTCTCAATGCATCGCAAATAATAATAGATTATAAATAACAAAACTGCCAGTAGCTTAATGCTACTGGCAGTTTTTATTTTAACTTTAGGCTTTCTTTTAAAATATTCTTCCTGTCGTATAAAATTCTCTAAATCTGCAAAAACTCTTGTATAGAAAAATTTACTATTTTATATACAGGAGGCTTCCATGGGCACATACAAAGTAGATATCTGCGGGGTCAATACCTCAAAACTTCCGATACTGAAAGAAGACGAAAAAGAAGAATTATTTCGACGCATCAAAGCTGGCGACATGGAAGCAAGGGAAACCTATATCCAAGGCAACCTGCGACTTGTACTCTCCGTTATTCGCCGCTTTTCCAATCACAATGAAAATCTTGATGACCTGTTTCAAATCGGCTGTATCGGACTAATGAAATCCGTAGATAATTTTGATCCAACCATCGGAGTCAAATTTTCCACCTATGCGGTTCCAATGATTATCGGTGAAATACGACGTTATCTGCGCGACAACAGTTCTTACCGAATTCCTCGCTCTCTGCGAGATACCGCATACAAAGCCATCCATGCAAAAGAAATGCTTTCTCGCAACTCCTTCCACGAACCTACTCTCGATGAAATTTCCAAAGAATGTGAAATCCCAAAAGAAGATATTATCTATGCCCTGGATGCCATCCAGACTCCCTTAAGTCTCTACGATCCGGTTTATACCGATAGCGGAGACACCCTTTATGTGATGGACCAGATTTCAGACAAGAAAAACAAAGAAGAAAACTGGATTGAAGACCTCTCCCTCTCTTCTGCCATGGAGCAGCTGAATGACAGAGATGAACAGATTATAAGACTACGCTTTTTTGAAGGAAAAACTCAGATTGAGGTTGCGGAACAAATTCATATTTCTCAAGCACAGGTTTCTCGATTAGAAAAGAATGCACTAAAAAGCATGCGCACCTATTTAACATAAAAAAAGTGGCATTTCTGCCACTTTTCTTTATTATATTGATTCAAAGTTATTTTATTCACCTTCCAAAACTGCAAGCATTAATATACCAACAATAATGATACCAATAAACAAATACTGCTTCTTTGTAAGCTTTTCTTTTAAGAAAATTCTAGATAACAACAATGAAACAACACATACACTTGAAAGAATTGGTGCCGCAATAGCCCCATTTCCACTCATCGCATATACATATGTCAACTGTCCTGCTGTTTCACAAACAGCAGCAATTATCTTGTCTCCCTGTTTTGGTAATTCGAACTTCACACGTTTCACTTTCATGAAAACAAATAATATTAAACCAACAATTGCAAAAGTCAATTCATAAGAAACATTTGCTACTAATTCGATGTTCTCTTCTGTTATACCGATTAATGGGCTTGTCTCCATTTCCAGGAAGAAAATATCTAAGAAACTTCCCAATGCATCAATAATTGCATAACAGAATGGCATTGCAAATGCTACAATAGCCAGTCTTTTTCCTAATTTCTGACTTCTATTTACTTCAGCACTACGTTCTGTGCGGCTTACTCCTATAATACCGATAACAATCACTGCAATCGCAAACCAAACTGCAGGTGCAATGCTTTCGCCCAGGAAAAACACACACATGAGAGAACACATTGCTCCAGCGGTGTTTTCAATTGGGTCTGCTAAAGATTCTTCAATAAATCTAATTCCAAAAAATGAACATGCCATAGACAATATGTAACACAACGAAACAGGTAAATAGGCAATTAAATTCATTGGGTCATATGCTATATCAGAAGTCAATAATGTAAATATTGCATGAATTCCCATTACTGCCCCAACTAAAACGCATACTCTTAGATGATCATATTTGCAATTCTCATGTGAACCTTTTTTATAAAAAAGTTCTGCTGCACCCCATAATAAAGTTGTTACAAGGGTAAAAAATAACCACATAAAATCCTCCTTTTGATAAAACTCTTATCATTTTAATTTAAAACTTTATTTAAGGCTACTCCGACCATAGAAGCCATCACACATTTGATGATGTCTCCCAGTATAAATGGCAATGAAACTGTCGCAAAAGCGGCTGAAACATTCCCACCATTATGTAAACACATAACAATCATGGCACATATGTGCTGAATTGGCATTCCTACTAAAATAGATACCAAGCAGTATCTTGCAAAGGAATTTTTCTTACCTCGTAGCTGACTTATCGCAATTACTGCAAAAAGAAAGCCAAAATAAAAGCCTCCTGTTGGCCCAAAAAGTTTCGCTGGTCCTGCTGTCCCTGCCGAAAATACAGGTAGCCCAATCAGTCCCATAAGCAGATACATCAATATGGTAATTCCTGCTTCCTTTGGCTTTAATATCAATCCAATCAAATTTACCACAATCGTATGCATACTAATTACGATAGGCGTAAATGGCAGTGGTACAACTAAAAAAGAAGTTACACATAAAATTGCCACACATAATGCAATCTTTGTAAGATTCTTTGTTTTAAGTGTTGTATTCATTTTTCTAATACCTTTTCCAATTTTTACATAGATATTTTATCCAGTATTCCCGTAAGATGAGCAATTGTCACTCCATAATTCGTCATTGGTATCTTTTGCTCTTTTGCTCTTTCAATACGACTCATAACATAACGTCGGTTAAACATACAGCCACCGCACTGGATAATCAAATCATAGTCCCTCAAATCCATTGGAAAATCTGTGCCACTTACGATATCCACCTTCAAATTCATTCCATAACGTTTTCTCAGCATATTCGGAATTTTCACACGTCCAATGTCCTCTGTAAGCGGTGCATGAGTGCAACACTCTGCAATCAGCACGCGTGAGTTCACTGTCAAGGAATCGATTGCCTTTGCTCCCTCAATGTAATAAGGCAAATCCCCTTTATATGCTGCAAACAGGACCGAAAATGAGGTCAACATACTTTCCTCAGGCTTGTTTTCATATACTTCCTGAAACACCTGAGAGTCTGTGATAATTAATTTTGGTGGCTTCAATTCCTGAATCAAGGCCTTTTTCATTTTATCTGGCGTTACTGAAATGACAATGCATTTCTTATCTAAAAGCTCACGGATGGTCTGCACCTGTGGCAAAATAAGTCTCCCTTTTGGTGCCTGTGCATCCTGTGGCATAACCAGCATGACTACATCGTCTTCTCCTACCAAATCCCCCGTAATAAATGGAAGTTCGAAGTTCTCTGGCATTTTACGCACCAGTGACTCTTTGACTGCTTCCATTCCTTCACCAGACTTGGCATTAATAATAATTGGAGAAACTTTTAATTCATTTTCTATTTCTTTTACACAGGTTACGATGTCAGAGTCCATTGCCTTATTTAGCAACACAACAACAGGAATCTTCTTTGAAAGAAAATAATTATACCATTCTTTCTCTTCCGATAAATCTATTTCTTGGGCTGTCGTAACACACGATTGGGGCATGGCAATCACCAAGATTGCCATATCACACTTGTCCGCTGCCTGACGGGTCTTTTCGGTTCTCGCTTCTCCCAGCACCGTAATATCATCAAAACCTGCTGTATCGATGAATACACATGGTCCCAGTGGGGCGATCTCCATGGCCTTTGTCACCACATCTGTGGTAGTCCCAGCTACGTCCGATACGATGGAAACCTCTTGACCTGTAAAAGTATTCAAAAATAAAGATTTTCCGCTATTTACTTTTCCAAAAATCCCAATGTGCAAACGATTGGCACTTGGTGTAGCGTTCAAACTCATGTTACATTCCCTCAAACATCATTTGTAACATCAATATCTTAGAATCGGAAATCTCTCTTTCCGTCTGCAATATTGTGAATGTATTCGGTGGCAGTGGCTTTTACCTTTGGATTTGGAATCTTTTCCAACTCCTGTTCAATAAGCTTATTGCCGATTTCTTTGGTTTCCGGACTTGCATAGTCCTCTAAATATTCCTTCAATGTCATCAAAGCATTTGGATGACAACAATTCAAAATCTGCATATTTTTGCAAAGAGTCATGAAGCGGTCTCCCGTTCTGCCTTCGCGATAACAAGCAGTACAGAAGCTTGGGATATGTCCCATCTTCATCAGCCAATTTACCACTTCATCCAAGGTTCGATTGTCACTGACATCAAACTGTGCACTTGTTACTTCCTCTTCTGTCTCAGGTTCTGCATAACCGCCAACACTGGTACGGGAAGCTCCACTAATCTGTGATACCCCCAGTGGCAATACTTTTTCACGTACCGCCTGTGATTCACGGGTCGAAATAATCATACCTGTATATGGCACAGAAATACGAATCAACGCACAAATCTTCGCAAAGGTATCGTCATCAATACCATTGTCAAAGGTATCCGGATCAATGTCATCTGCACGTTTCAAACGTGGCACGCTAATCGTATGTGGCCCTACCCCATGCACCGCTTCTAAATGCTCTGCATGCATCAAAAGTCCTGCAAATTCATAGCGGTACAATTCCAATCCAAACAATACTCCAAGACCTACATCATCAATGCCACCTTCCATGGCTCTATCCATAGCTTCGGTATGATACGCATAGTCATGCTTTGGTCCTGTTGGATGCAGTTCCTCATAACTCTTTTTATTGTAGGTTTCCTGGAATAAAATATAAGTACCGATTCCTGCATCGTGCAGTTTACGGTAATTTTCTACTGTAGTAGCTGCAATATTTACATTGACACGGCGAATGGCACCATTTTTATGTTTGATACTGTAAATCGTATCAATGCACTCTAATATGTACTCAATCGGATTATTTACAGGGTCTTCCCCTGCTTCAATGGCGAGACGTTTGTGTCCCATATCCTGCAAAGCAATTACTTCCTTTGCTACTTCTTCCTGTGTCAGTTTCTTTCTCGCAATATGTTTATTTTTCAAATGATATGGACAGTACACACATCCATTTACGCAGTAATTGGATAAATACAATGGCGCAAACATAACGATACGATTGCCATAGTAATCTTCTTTGATTTGTTTCGCCAAATCATACATTTCCTGTATCTTATCTTCCATATCACAAGCAAGGAGTACAGACGCTTCTCTATGATTCAAGCCTTTTCGCTCTCTTGCCTTATTTAAAATAGCATCGATTAATTCCACGTTTTCTTTGTTCGCATCAGCATATGCCAATGTTTCCAAAATCTCTTCATCTGAAATAAATTCTTCTGCTTTTAATGATTTTACATCGTACATTTCGTCACTCTCTAACAATAATCTCCACGGTCACAAACTAATTCATAACCAATATTTTTTATTCTTAGCTGCAGATTCGCATCTCCTTCTGCCGCCTCATCGCCTGAACATGCTTTATTATCATATAATTTATATTTATCTCGGACATCTACTGGTGACAAATTTGGCATCACTACATTAGCTCCTGCTAAAATTCCCAATTCACGTCCCTGCTTATGTATCGTTCCAAGTGCTGTTGTCGCAGGAAGCAGTACATGCGGATGAATCAATCGGATCATTGCCAAAAGGCGTAGGGTCATTTCCAATGTACCAGCCTTTTCCTTTGCAAAAGGAGTATCCTGTTGTGGAATAAACGGACCGATTCCCACCATATGAGGCTCTAACGCTTTGATAAACATCAAATCTTCATACAATGTTTCTATGGTCTGATATGACGATCCCACCATAAAACCACAACCAACCTGATATCCAATTTCTTTCAAATCCCAAAGACATTGCTTACGGTTTACCAGACTTAATTCTGTTGGATGAAGTCTGCCGTAATGCTCCTCATTCGCAGTCTCATGACGAAGCAAATAGCGATTTGCTCCTGCATCAAAATATTTCTGATAGCTTTCCTTTGATTTTTCTCCGATTGATAGAGTAATCGCAGAATCTGGAAATTTTTCTCGAACAGAACTTACTATATCACAAATCCTCTCATCTGTAAAATATCCATCTTCTCCGCCCTGTAAAACAAAGGTGCGATATCCCAGTTCATAACCACGTTTGCAACATTCCAGAATAATTTCTTTTTCTAATCGATACCGTTCTACGCAATTATTACTTCTTCGAATCCCACAATAATAACAATCGTTTTTACAGTAGTTTGTGAATTCAATAAGACCTCGTTTGAATACCTTTTTCCCATAGACCTTATCTGCCACCTCTCTGGCCTGTCCATAAAGGAAATTCAACTCTTCTTCCGAAGCATTCCCCAAAAGAATTCTCAATTGCTCCACTGTTATATTCTGTTTTTCTCGAACCTCATTTACTGTAAATATATAACTCATTTTTTCTATCCCATATAAAAGATTTCAATGAGATATTATAACATGAGTTTATATATAAATAAAATAAAAAAGACAGAAAGCCCTAGTTTTGCAAACTTTCGGAGCTTTCTGCCCTTTTTATGTATTTCTTAATAGTTTTTAACCTAACTGTAATAAGTATACAAGGTATGCTGCGTAGCAAACTAACATGAAGATACCCCATGGACGGTTAAGTTCACGTTTTCTAATTGTTGCAACCCAAAGAAGCACACCAGCAAGTACTGCGATAACACCATCAAATAAGAATGATGCCTGATAAGGAATTGGTGTAATAAGAGCACTTGTTCCTAATACGAAAAGGATGTTGAAGATGTTTGAACCTACGATGTTACCAATTGCGATATCCGCATTACCTTTTCTAGCTGCTGTAACAGAAGCTACTAATTCTGGAAGTGATGTTCCTAAAGCTACGATAGTAAGACCAATGAATTTTTCACTGATACCGATAGCTGTTGCAATTGCTGTTGCTGCATTTACAGATACATTAGCACCTAAAACTACTACTACACCACCTGCGATGATGAAAAGAAGTAGTTTCCAAACAGGTCTTTCTTCGGTTGCTTCTTCTTCTGTACCTTTTTTTGCCAAAATATATAAGTAAATAAGATATGCAATAAAGCAAATCCAGAAAATGACACCTTCAAAAAAAGTAAGTTCATTTCCTGACATACCTAATACAATAAGAAGTACTGTAATTGCCAACATAAATGGCATTTCAATCATAAGTGTTGATTTCTGTACCGCCACTGTAGCAATAACACCTGTAATACCAAGAATAATTAAGATATTTAAAATATTACTACCTACTACGTTACCAACAGCGATATCTGCTGCACCACTCATAGCACCTGTAATAGAAACAGCTGCTTCTGGAGCTGATGTCCCCATAGCTACGATTGTAAGGCCTACTACCAACTGAGGGATACCGAATTTTGTTGCAATACCAGCTGCACCATCTACGAAATAGTCAGCACCTTTTACTAACATAAAAAATCCAAGAGCTAATAAGCCAATCTGAATAATTAATTCCATAATCCTATCTCCTTTTTCCTAATTAATCAAACATAGAAATTCCATATTTCATTTTTCTAGCTACTTTCATTGAAATAGTTGCAACTGCAGACCAAATAAGATAAAGCGTTGGCAGACCTCCCAACAAAGCACCAAATAAAACAACTAAAATTTCAACCATGTTAAACTACTCCTTTGCTTCCTATAAATGAACGTTCAAGAACATTTTTTATCATATAATATTCATCGGTTCAACAAAGAGTCGGTTAAGAAATTTCCAAAGAGATGGTAAAGAAAAAGCACCCGCCAAAGCAGGTGCTTTTTATAGCTATGTAATTTTATTACTGCATAATTAAATATACAAAGTAGGCTGCATATCCAACAAGCATTACAATTGCCCATGGACGAGTAAGCATTTTCTTTCTAACAGTAGAAACCCAAAGAAGAACGCCAGCTAATAAAGCAACGATAGCATCTACAAGGAATGTTGCTTCATAAATAACAGGAATAATGAGTGAGCTTGTACCGATAACGAAAAGGATATTGAAAATATTAGATCCTACGATATTACCGATAGCAATATCTGAATTTCCTTTTCTAGCTGCTGTAACAGATGTTACAAGTTCTGGAAGTGATGTACCTAAAGCTACGATGGTAAGACCGATAAAACGTTCTGACAAACCAACTGCAGCAGCAATTGTTGTAGCTGCATCTACAGTAATATCAGCACCCCAAACTACGATAACCGCACCAACAACACCTAATAAGATAAGTTTCCAAACTGGACGGTTTTCTGGTTCATTCTCCTCTTCCTGATTTCCTTTCTTTGCAAGCACAAAGAGATAAGCAAGATAAACAATGAATAATACCCAAAGAATAACACCATCGAAGAATCCTACATTTCCATCATTTAAGCCTAAGAAAGCGAAAATAACAGTAATCACAAGCATGAATGGCATTTCTACCATAAGTGTAGACTTCTGAATAGCTACGTTTGTGATGAAACCTGTAAGACCAAGGATGATAAGGATGTTTAAGATATTACTTCCCAATACGTTACCAACCGCGATGTCAGCCGCACCATTCATTGCACCAGTAATAGAAACCGCTGCTTCTGGAGCAGATGTACCCATAGCTACGATAGTAAGACCTACTACCAACTGTGGAATACCAAATTTTACTGCGATACCTGCAGCTCCTTCAACAAACCAGTCTGCACCTTTTACCAACATGGTAAAGCCAACTACTAATAGAACAACTTGTAAAATTAACTCCATAATTTCCTCCTTAAAATTAATGTTCTGATTATATTCTACTACAAACACGGCAAAGAAACGGTAAAGGATATATTTTTCAATCCCCATTGACCTATATCGCTTTCTTCTTTATACTAGAAGTAACTTGTTTTAGGAGGTTTTAGAAATGTTATTACCACAAAATTTAGTCAAAGAAGCCTTATGGAAAGCTTCTTCCACCGGTGCAGATTATGCAGAAGTATTTGCTGAATATACGAACCAGAAAAATATCAGCATGGTTGCATCTAAAGTAGATAAAATCGCAGATGGAATTATCTCTGGTGTCGGAATCCGTATTTTTAAAGGAACCCGTTGCGTACATGGTTCCACATCTTCCTTCTCACCAGAAGCAATCCTTGCTTGTGCACAGAAAGTAGCCGATGCTCTTTCTGGAGCAAGAGAAATGGAAACTATCACACTTCGCGAACGCCGTTTTGGTGATATCCATCCAATTCGCATCGTACCTGCATCTGTTGAAAATGCAACAAAGATTGATTTACTTCGTGAAGCTAGCGAAACTGCCAAAAATTACCATAGTGATATTTCACAGGTAACTGCAAGTTTTCTGGATGTAGATCACAACATTATGATTGCCACAACCGAAGGCTTACTTGCGGAAGACCGTCAGATTCGCACTCGCATGATGGTAAATGCTGTTGCAAGTAAAAATGGTGAAAATCAGACTGGATACCATGCTCCTGGTGCACGCATGGGTATGGAATTCTATGAAACATTCGACCCAAAATCTGTTGGTGAAGAAGCAGCTCGTCAGGCAATGGTTATGATTAATGCTGGATACATTCCAGCTGGCAAAATGCCTGTTGCTATCGGAAATGGTTTCGGTGGTGTAATCTTCCACGAAGCTTGTGGACATGGACTCGAAGCATCCAGCGTTGCATTAGGTCAGTCTGTATTCGCAGGTAAACTGGGAGAACAGATTGCAAACCCTAAAGTAACTGCTATTGACGACGGAACCATTCCAAACGGTTGGGGTTCTATTAATATTGATGATGAAGGTACTCCATCCCAGAAGAATGTTTTAATTGAAAACGGTATCTTAAAATCATATATGATTGACAAATTAAATGGACGCCGCATGGGCATGGCTTCTACAGGTAACTGTCGTCGCCAGAGCTATATCTATGAACCAACTTCTCGTATGACGAACACCTTTATCGCAGAAGGAAGCGATAAGAACGATGACATCATCGCTTCTATCGAATACGGTCTTTATGCTAAATCTATGGGTGGTGGCTCCGTTAACCCTGTTACCGGCGACTTCAACTTTGCTGTAAACGAAGGCTATATTGTACGAAATGGTAAGATTTGTGAAGCAGTTCGTGGTGCAACTCTTATCGGAAAAGGTGCTGAAATCCTGAAGGATATCGATATGGTAGGTCAGAACCTGGAACGTGCACAAGGCATGTGTGGTTCTTCCTCTGGAAGCATCCCAACCGATGTAGGACAGCCAATGATTCGTGTATCTTCTATCACCGTTGGCGGACGTTAATTTAGCAAGGAAATGAGGTAAAAAAATGAATTATCAGGAATTTAAAAATGCCGTGGTAAAATATGCCACAGCAAATGAAATAAAAGACTACGAGCTTTACTATACAAAATCAGATGAAACTAGTGTAGAAATCTTCCAAACCGAAGTAAAAGGCTTTAACTCATCCAACAATTTGGGAATATGCTTCCGTTGTATCCTCAATGGACAGACCGGTTATGCTTCCACCGAAAATATGACCGAAGAAGAAGCTGAATCCATCGTGCTTCGTGCGATTGAAAACGCAAAATCCTTAGAAAGCGAAACTCCTTCTTTCATTCATAAGCAAGGCGATACTTATCTTTCATATGAAAAAGAAGAAATTGTCACTCCTTCTGCCTCTACTCTGGTAGATTTTGCTTTAGATTTACAGAAAGAAATCTATGCACAGGACGAACGTGTTATTGATGGTACACAAGCTGTTGCTGGATTTGGTTCTTTTGAAAAAGCTATTTTCAACTCAAATGGACTTGACCTGGCAGATAGCGGTAAATTTGATTATACCTATGCAATGGCAATTGTTACTGACGGAAAAGAAATGTATAATGGCATGGAAGTAAAATCTGGAAAAATGGCTGACTTTGATAAAACAGAAGTCGCAAAAGAAGCTGTAAAAGATGCGTTATCTACCATTGGATATACTTCTGTAGACAGTGGTGCTTACACAGTAGTATTCTCTAACAAAGTAATGGCAAGTCTACTCAGTGTATACTCTTCTGTTTTCTCTGCAGAAGCTGCACAGAAAGGCTTATCTCTCTTGAAAGATAAAGAAGGCGAAATCATCGCTTCCGATATCATTACACTGACCGATGATCCACTATATAAAGATGCTTTGAGCAAAGCCACCTTTGATGATGAAGGTGCTGCTACCTATACTAAGAATATCATTGAGAACGGTAAATTCACTACATTTCTACACAATCTTGCCACCGCTGCAAAAGCAGGCGTTAAAACCACAGGAAACGGCTATAAAGGCTCTTATTCCTCTCCTGTAGGCATCAACCACTACAGCTTTTACATTAACCCTGTAAAAGGCAGCTTAGAAGACTTATTTGCAGAAGCAGGAAATGGTATTTATATCACAGAAGTGGAAGGTATGCACGCAGGTGCGGACCCAATTTCTGGTGATTTCTCTCTTTCTTCTGGCGGTTTCCGTATCGAAGACGGCAAGAAAACCACACCTGTAAAAGGTATTACTATCTCTGGAAACTTCTTACAACTGATGAAAGATATCTCATCTGTTGGCGAAGACTTAAAGTTCAATCCTTTTGCACTTAGTGCACACAGATGCGGTTCACCATCCGTATTGGTAAAAAATATCAATATTGCAGGTAAATAACAAGTAAATTTAATAAATTAGTTTTTCTAAATTTCACGAACGCGTCCCGATATTTATTCATTTATCGCTGTATTAACATAAGGCTTCTAAATGAATAAATATCGGGACGCGTTCTTATTTTTAAATATAAATTTACTAAATAATCCTGTTATTTCTGGCAGGTATATTTTTTCATACCATATAAAAGAGTCATTCCACCAACTGCAAGCAACATCATCCACATTGCAACTGATGTGGCATCACCTGTATCAGGTACAAGGCCAGTATTTGTATCAGCTGCTTCTGCAATGGTATAGATACTGAAGTGGTCTGTTGTAAATACTGCATAATCACCGTCTAGTTCTACTTCATATGGTACAATTTCATCATTTTCATCTACATAATAAGCAATTAAATCATCCTTGCCTTTTAATGCATCTGATATTGGAATCTTAACTTCGAATGTTCCATTATCTAACTTAGTTACATAGTCACCTTTTACTTCAGAATATAATGTAATATCGAAGGTTTCATGTTCTTCTACATCAAGAATATTCATAATCTTGTCATATTCTGTACCGCTGGTAAGTTTATCTACAGCTACTCTAGTATCCAATGGAACAGATGAGTCTGTAGAAGAAACAGTTACATTGGTAGTAATGTCAGCAGATGCATAGGTAGGAGTAATCATCTTATCGCTATCTTTCATTACGATAAAACGATATGTTTCATCATCATTTGTTATTTCAAACCAACATCCGCCAGCTGCATCCTGGAGAAATGCTAATTCACTTTCTGGATCATTGTATAAATCCAAATATTCTTCTTTTTCTCTTACGTGACGCTCATAATTATTCTGAACTGGATAATATTCCGTATTCATATAATCATAATACTCAGTATTTAATACTTGTGCCTCTTCATTAGCTGCATTAAATAACGGGGTTTTCTCAGTAATTATATTTTGCTTCTCTGCTTTTTCAGCTTCATATTGAGCAATCAAATTCTGATGATCTGCAAGGTCTGTTGCATTTGGATTCATAGCAATATAGTTTTGCTCGCCCTCAATCATTGAGGTAAGTTCGTCTATTCTTACTTGTGCCATACTAATCTCTGAATAATACTGATTAGCAGCATCCTGTTTTGCTTGATAAGCTGCATATAATCTATCTTTTTCTGCATCATATACTGCAAGCTCTTCTGCAAGTTCTTCTATAATTGGATCCATGAAATCCATAGCTTTACTTAAATCATCACCACCGAGTTTAACCGTTACTTTTCCTTCTCCAACATAATCGTCAACTCGTTTCTGAACCGCTGCCAATAATTCTTCTGGACTATCACCTGTTTCATCTGGAACATAGATAATATGCTCTGCTTTTGTTCCAAGTGCTGTATCTACATAGTATGCCACATCATCATGCATAAGCCATGCGACACCCATTCTTTCAGTCATAAAAATACAATCAAGTCCAGCTCTATTGTCTACAAAAAATTTGTAGTTTTTATTACCTAATAAAGCTTTTAATTCACTAGAGAAATTATCTAATCCACCACCAGATTCATCTACATTCTCAGTTCCAGTTCTTGTTAACCAGTAATTGATAAGTTCCATATCTTTTACATGGAAAAATGTTTCTTCCTCTGGAAATGTAGTTACAAGTGCATCAATATCGTTCTTTACATTTTCATCATAATTAAATACGATTTCAACATTATGCGTTTCGTCTACAAATTCACCAACCAATGTAACATCACATGTAGATGTTTCTTCATCATATGTAAAATCATCCACCCAAACAGTTTCGTCTGTCATCAATAAGACATATTCGAACAAATACATGCCTTTTTCAAATTCTGTTGTAGGAACAATCGTATTAACTACATACTGTCCTTCTTCGTTCAAAATCGCTTTGAACTCATCGCTCATCTCTTCTTCCGTTGCAAATGCGGTCATTGGCAGCAAGGTAACCAGCATCATAGCTACTAAAAGAATTGATAAAATTCTTTTTTTCATAAAGCTTTCCTCCTTTTAAATAATAACTTTTTATTATAAGCCTCATAAATTTAGTTAGAATAATTATACACTTTTTGTCCTCAAAAGTCCACCATTAGAATATCTTTTATTATCCCAAAAGTACACTCGATTTGGTATATAATGGCAAAAGGAGTGTGACTTGCATTATGGTATTACTTGGAAGAAAAATTAAAGAACTCAGAAATAAATATAGATTGACACAAACAGAATTAGCAACTCAGATTGGTGTAACGAAATCTACCGTTGCCGCCTATGAAAATGATTCCCGTTTACCTTCTTATGAAGTATTGATCAAAATGGCTGATGTATTTAAAGTGAGTGTCGATTCCCTGCTTTTAAATCGTTCTGAAGTGATTTTAGATGCAAATGGTTTGAAAACAGAACAATTACAGATGGTTGAAAATATAATTACTCACTTTCGAAAAAGCAATGCAATGGAAGCTATGTTAAAAGAATATGAAACGTTAAAATAGGATGGAAAAACCATCCTATTTTTATTTCTCAAAATCTCTTTTTATCTAATAGTAAACTTATCACATCTACCAGTGTATCTGCTACTGCATACACTCTATTTTTCACTTCCACATCCGGTTGATCCTGGTCCGGCACCATTACAGGTATACACTCCGCACGATATGCCGCCAAAAGCCCTGTTGGAGAGTCTTCTAAGACCAGACATTCCTCTGGTTTTAATTCTAATTTTGAAGCTGCATAAATATAAATATCAGGTGCTGGCTTTCCGTGTTCTACCATATGTCCGCTGACCAGCTCATCAAAAGCATCCACCAGTCCTACCATCGACAAATATTCTTTGGTTCTATCTAATGGGGAAGATGTGGCGACTGAGGTCTTAATGCCCTTTTCTTTCAGAAATGCCAATAGCTCATGAATTCCTGGCTTCAACTCTACTCTATTTTCTTTAATAAACGCACTCATCATTTCAATTCGTTTATTTCGCACCTGCTGATAATCCACATCTTCTCCCAGATAGGATTTTAACTGTCTTTCTCCCACCTCACGACTTAGACTACGCATACCAAGTGCCATTTCCTGTGTCATCGGATATCCCAAGGCCTGTGCTGCTTCCTGCCAAAAACGTGTATAGAGTTTCTCCGTATCCAAAATAACGCCATCCATATCAAAGAGGACGCCTTTTACAGCCGTCCCCTTATATAAATCTCTATTGCATATTTCTATTCCGATTGTATTTTTATCTATTAATTGCATTGCTTTTTCCTACCTATCCCACTTGTCACAGAGTGAGTTGATTTGATCTGCAAATTTCGCCAAATCCTTGTTTGCCATACCCTCGCACTTGTGAATAACTGCCATGAGTCGTTCTCCAGCTGCAATAAGACGAGCAAATACACCCTGTGCTTTGGATTGTTTTTTCTTAACCGCCAGTTTGTGAGTACCCTGCTGAAGACAGAGACCTGTTTCCAAATCATATACATCTCCACTATATGGAGCAACTGCTTCAATTCCAGTCTCTTTGCGCACTAATTCAGAGAAGTATACCGCGGATTCCTCATCCCCATGTACCACAAACACCTTGGTTGGTCTATTTCCAAATGCTTTCACCCATTCCAATAAATGTGGCTGGTCTGCATGACCACTGATACCTGGAAGGTTGATAATCTTTGCACGAACCTCTACTTCTTCACCAAACAGTTTTACTTTGTCAACGCCGCCTAATAATGCATTACCGAGAGTGCCTGGCACCTGATATCCTACGAACATAATTGTAGAATCTGCACGCCACAAATTATGTTTCAAATGATGACGAATACGTCCTGCTTCACACATGCCGGAAGCAGAGATAATAACCTTCGGATTTGGGTTAAAGTTAATCATCTTGGATTCATCACTTGTTACCGATACATTTAATCCAGGAAATTTGATAGGGTTAATTCCCTGATTTACCAATGCTAATGCCTCATCATCAAAGCAGTCCGACACGTTTTTGTGAAATACATTGGTTGCCTCTACCGACAACGGACTATCTACAACTGCCTCAAAATTTGGAAACTCTGGCAATAATACCTCTGCCTTGATACGACGAAGGAAATATAACATTTCCTGGGTTCTACCAACGGAAAATGCTGGAATTACCAGATTTCCGCCTCTTGTAAAGGTATCCCGCATTACTTCTGCCAGCTCTACAGCATAATCGACTGGTTTGTCATGCACACGACAGCCATATGTCGATTCCATAATAACATAATCTGCTTCTGTGATAAATTCCGGATTACGAATGAGTGGTCGATTGGTATTTCCGATATCACCCGAGAATACCAGTTTCTTGCTGATTCCATCTTCTTTTATCCAAATCTCAATGGATGAGGAACCTAATAAATGTCCCGCATCTACAAATCGAATCGTCAACCCCTCATCAACATCCACTTTACTGTGATAATCACATGGAATAAAATGCGGAATTACACCATTGGCATCATTCATATCATAAAGTGGTAATACTTCTGGTTTACCCGCTCTTCGATTCTTACGATTTTTCCACTCTGCTTCAAACTCCTGAATATGTGCGGAGTCGCGAAGCATAATGCTACAGAGCTCACAAGTCGCTTTTGTCGCAAATATCTGACCACGGAACCCATTTTTATATAACAATGGCAATAATCCCGAATGGTCAATATGTGCATGTGTAATAAACACATAATCTATCGTAGCAGGATTGACAGGAATCTCCTGATTTTCATACAAATCAGCCCCCTGTTCCATACCACAATCTACAAGGAAATGGATGTCGTTGAAGCTGACATAATGACAACTTCCAGTTACCTCTCTCGCTGCGCCCAAGAATTCAATAATCATAGGTTCATCTCCTTTTCTAGTCCATGTATATATGTTTATTATACCACTATATATCCTATGCTTCTATAATTTTCTGAAAATTTAGTAAATTTTCTGAATTTCATGGCGTAATCGCAACATAATTTTCTTTTCCAAGCGAGAAATGTAGGATTGTGAAATCCCTAATAAATCCGCCACCTCTTTCTGGGTCATTTCTTTTTCGTTTTTTTGATTATATCCATATCGAAGTTCTATAATTTCTCGCTCTCTGTCCGACAGTTTCTCCATCGCTTTGCGAAGCATACCTATTTCGGCTTCTGTTTCCAAATCGCGATATATCACATCTTCTTCTGTCCCTAAAATATCCGACAAAAGCAATTCATTTCCATCCCAATCCACATTTAGCGGCTCATCAAAAGAGACCTCTAATTTCAGCTTATTGGTTCTGCGCAGATGCATAAGAATCTCATTCTCAATACAACGAGAGGCATAGGTTGCCAGTTTAATATTTTTGTTTGGATTAAATGTGTGAATCCCTTTAATCAGCCCAATCGTCCCAATGGAAATCAAATCCTCCACACCAACACCCGTATTTTCAAACTTTCGTGCCAGATAGACCACCAGTCTAAGATTGTGAGAGATGAGCTTTTTCCTAGCTTCTTCACTGTCTTCTGTATTTAAAGCTTGTAAACATTCCTTCTCCTCCTCGGAACTTAACGGAGGAGGCAAAACCTCTGAACCGCCAATATAAAGAACTGTATCCTTATAAATTTCTCCCTCCCACAGTTCCTTTATTTTCTTTCCTATGTATCAAAAATTTCTCTTCCAGTAATAATAATAGTCGACTACTTTGCTCCAGTTGATATGTAACATATTAAAACACCTCTTCATTTAATATCAT
Source organism: Agathobacter sp. (assembly GCA_017481285.1). Lineage (GTDB taxonomy): Bacteria > Bacillota > Clostridia > Lachnospirales > Lachnospiraceae > Roseburia. Next base: position 30,278 of record JAFUPI010000021.1, read on the forward strand.
TTCATATTTTTTTCCTTCAAAAAGATTATCTTTGGTTACTCCCACTGGACACTTTTGTATCATTTTCCTTCCTTTCTCCCCCTCAACGATTAATTCGTCCACATAATACACTTCGAGGATTCCATCCTCTTTTCCAAGGGCCTGATATGGTATAAGAACAGAGGTATCCTTCTCTAAGCCAAGCCTTTTTATCAGTTGTTTCGAGACAATATGAACTCCTTTTTGGGTATATGGTTCCTTTAAACAATTTCCTGAATCATAGAAACCATAGGTGGAAATGCGTGTGTCATTTTGCTGCAGTTCCACTAGGAAGATTCCCTTTTTCATTTTGTTATAGTTCTTCCAAATCCGAACTACTATAATTACGACTCCACATGCAAAAAGTAATAATAATGTAAAACTAGTATTTAAACCAAACCAATTCCACAACCATTCCAACACACCATTGATTACCATGATAAAAAAATAACCACTAAGAATTACTTTCCATATCTGTTTCCTTTCTTTGCCCAATACAAGCAACAGCATGAGGGGAATTTCAAATATGTGTACAAGAATCAGAAATATATTATATGAATTTCCAAGTATCAATCCTGCTATTTCAATTAACGTACCAATAGCAGATGCCAGCACTATTTTCCCAATCCCTTTTGCGGTAGATAAATGAAAATGACATTTATTACAATAGAGGGAAAGGTATAATACCGCTATCCTTATAATAAAATTTTGTATAAAATAAACATCCGCATAAAATATGTATGTTTTACTAAGTATGTTCACTTCCCATATCCCCTACACTCCATTTCTAATCAAAACTACCTAATTAGGATATCACTTTACAAGCGAGAATTTTGTCAGAATATGGGGAGCCTAAAAATAAAAAGACCGGTTATCAAACCGGTCTTTCATAAGTAAATAAATATTACCTCTAGCTTTCAATTTTTCTTCCACATTCCATACACATGAACTGTCCTTTTGGAACCTTTGCACCACAAATACATTCTTTAAAATTGATTACCCCCTGTGTAATCTCATTTTGTGCTCCATCCACACTTTTTCCACAGTTTGGACAAAATACCATGCCTTCTTCTATTTTTTTACCACATTCACAGATATTATTTTTCTGTTCTACTGGTTTACCACATTTAGAACAGAACTTGTCCTTTGCAGAAAGTGTAGCTCCACAGCTGCAAGCAAGCGTTCTACTATTTTGTGCCTCCAATTCTGCCTTTTGTTTTTCTAACTCTTCAATCTCTTTTTCAAGAGTGTCCATATTTTCAAAATAACTCTCTAATTCTGGCACGGAAACTTTTCCCTGTTTATACAAATCATAAGTTTCCATTCCAATGTAACCAAACATTTTAGCTCTATCTTGATTTTTCTCTTCTAAGCTTTTCTTTATATTTTGAATACTTGAGAAATTACCAATATTAAATAATCCAATTGCCATTACAAATTCCCTCTCTTTATTTTTTCCCATTCACTACATAATTGAAGCATTCTACCTGCAATACTATTTGAATCCTTTCTCTCATCGTAAAGAATTGTATCAAAAATATCATTTAGCCGAGAATCGTACGTAACTGTAACCTTGTTTACAATCTCCTTGTAACTTTCCTCTAACCTATTTTGAATATATTCTCCCTGGCAGAAAAGTGTAATTTGTTCATTTAAATACTTTCCAAGCTCTGTACATATTTGCTTTTTGCACCTTTTGTTTAAAAATGCAACTATCAAATACCAGATTATAGCCCCAATTGCTATAAATGGTGATAGAAATATAATAAGAATTAATGTAGCTATTGCACCCAAACCAGAATTACTTGAACTCCCCTGATTAATTATTTCTCCCACCGGTTCCTTCAAAGTATCTAATATCCCCACAATATCCTGTTCTTCCATTTGTGTAGAAAGTGTTTCTACAGATTCTTTTTCTTTCTGAATAGAATCTACCAAGCCAATCACTTCCGATGCAAGGAATCCTAATAGGATAATTAAAACTAGATACAATGGAATCCTTTTTATTCTTGTATATTTCTTTTGTATTTTCTTTACTTGCTTTGAGACAATTTTTTCCTGCTCATTTCCAAATCGAACAATTTCACTTCCACCCTTATCAATAGTCGCAGTTTCATCTTTTAAACGATTATTTATCATCTCATAGTCTTGAGACCACTGATGATAAAGCTCTTTTTGACCAAATTTAATTCTTGTATCTTCAATTCCAGAAAACATAATTCCTATTTTCTTTATTCCCTGGTCATAATTAAGTGTAACTTCCTCTATATATCGATCTGTCATCTTCCCAATATTGTTATTGAATTTCTTACCTATATTTTCAAAAAATCCTCGAAATTTAGTAGGACTCAGGAGTGTTTCATAATTTGCCTCTGCATTAGTCAAATCATTTATTGATCTTTCTGCATCTACTACATATGTTTCACAACCTGATATATTTTCTAATGCGAGTGTTTTATTTAATTCCAGACACTCTATTAACACTTGTTGAATTTGTTCTTTTATCTCACTATCCTTTACAGTAGTAATATCATTTACACGTATATTGTTATCTTCTGGAACAATTTGTGTTCTCAGTCTCTCCATTATCTCATCTATTTCCAGCATTACTTCACGAAGCTCGTGATTAGATAGTTTCCTCTTCGTTTTTTGATTCAAATCACGAATAGAGTCCATCATTCGAAGTTTTACATCTGCATCTATCGCAAGGTCTTCTATATTTTGTAACAAACGCAATACTTCTTGCTGCATTGTACTTTCTAACATATAAGTTCAATCTCCTTTTCCATCTGATTCACTTTTTCCATTAATTCATGTACAGTATGGAGACGTTCTTCTATTAACGGTATATTTTTACTATCAATATTAACAGACATACGAAAATCTACAAAGGCCTGATCCACATTACGTAATTCTTTCGTAAGAACATCTTCTAATAGATATAATATCTGTTCTTTCATCTTGATTTTTGTATTTTCTACTTCTTCTTTAAATTCTTCTATGTATCCGTTTACTTTCTTTTCCAGCTGTTTCGAATTAATATATATGCCAATGTCTTTACTTATCTTTTGTAAAACAATTCCGCTGCCCAGAAGAACTACTGCGGCAATCGCTACACATAATCCCCCTGATATAAGACCTGCTGCTGATGTTACAAATGCACTGTCTACTGCAAGTTTAAAAGCATTCGCAACAACTGGTATAATCGCATTTTTTGTTGTCTCAAATACAGTATAACCCGCAAGAGACTTTGTACCTAAAATCATTTTACTTCCAAAACCACCGCCAACGACACCAAGTATTTTGCCACCATTTTCCCAACCAGCCACATTTTCCTCATATTTTTCTCTAGCTTCCCATACCTTTATAAACAATTCATCTGCAGCTTCATTTAGAGAATGATACAATTTATGAGTTTCCACTAACTGAGAAGATACATCTTCCACCATGACTCTTTTGTTATTTGCAAGTGTTCCATAAAATTTATCTTCCAAGTTCAAAATCGATTCTCTGGTTTGAAAATAACCGATAGACTCTTTGAATACATTTTCTAACTCACATAAATACGTACGAATATAACTCTGTGTAATTTTATTAATTTCATTTGTCATGCGGTTACGATAGTTTTCATTTACCAACTCAAGATATTCTGTAAAATCATCACTTCCATTTTGAAAACGCTCTCTAATCTTCTTTGGATTTAGACGCTGAATAATTTCATTCTGATATGCTTCGATTTCTTTATCTATTTGGATAGAAATCTTACTTTTCAGTTGCTCTATTTTTTCATCACTTCGTTTATAAAATACATCCATACCACGACTGATGTTATCTAAAACTACACAATCTAATTCGAATTGTTTTTTACGAAGAGCAAATGACCTCTCTACTTCTTTCAACACCTCCTTAACAGCGAGCATATTATTCTGTTGTTTTTTTAATATTGTGTTCTGTCCAATTACATCTACATTAATATAATTACATAACGCAGTGATTTCACCCATCTCACCTTTTTCCTCTGGCAATAGAGATATCTTAAAAATAGGTGCATGAATGCCAGCCTCTAACATATACTGTCGAAGTCTTAGTTCTGCTTCATTCAATATTTTCTCTGATACACAATCTGACTTGTTCAATGCAAACACAATCTTTTTATTGTCTATCTTCTCCAAAACCTCCCAAACATCATATGCGTTTACTGAATCTGCCCTAAAAACAGAGATAATTACATCGCTTTTATTTAAATACTCGATAGCAACCTTTTCTATTTCATACCTATTCCAAACATCACATCCAGGCATGTCCACAATTGCAATTCCTTGTAGAGTTTCTTTTGTTTTAAAATATCGAGTCACTTTTGTATCTAACTGAAAAGCATTATCTTTCGCCCCATATCTATATTCACATATTTCTTTTGTAGATGAACTTGAACCTAAATCTTCATTGAAAATAGAGTTCAAAAGACTCGTTTTACCTACCCCTTTATTTCCTAATATTGCAATTGTTATAACATCTGATATTTCACGCAAAAACTGCTTTACAATCTCTTTTTCCGCTACTGCATCACTGTCCTTAAGTACTACATTTAGGTTTTCAAGCAATTCATTTAAAACTTTTATATCTTCTATTTGAAATAGCAGATTTTTATTTTCCATAACCTTCCTCTTTTTCTCAATCAAAGTGTAACACTTGCATTTTTATAAAAATGATTCTATAAGTTCGTATATATCTGTTTCAAACTCTTTGAATGCTTTTTTATCTATAGCATTCATCATAACAAGATAAAAAACTACAAACACTATTGCTATTAAGATTGCTATCGCATTCACCATTGGAATCCATAACAAAACAAATAATATTAATGCGATAATTAATACAATTTTTTTCATACGTTCATCATTAATAGCGGTTCCCCACGGCCATTCTAACGTAACCTTACAGCTTCTCTCGCTAAAGATTAATTTAACCGATTGAAAATAAAATTTTTGTTCTTCAGAAATCTGGTTTTTATTCTTACGTTTTGCTTTTTTATTTACATTTTGATTCAATGCCTGCAAACGAATAATTGTAGCCGTTCCCTTTGTTTCGACTATAACCTGCTGTTCTTTCACCCAATAATTCGATTCTTCTATCGGTGTCATCTCTGCACAGATTGCATCTATCATTTGCTGCTTATCAAATTCTTTTGTAATCGGTATATTTTTCGAACTTTTCATCATCTTCTCCTTATCCTTCGTAAACATATATAACAATTTTAGTACAGATATTTACTAAATTCAATAGTAAATATTTGTACTAATTATACTGTTACTATCAAATAAAGGTGGTATTTATATGAAGTATATAGAAAGAATGAGAAACCTTCGAGAAGATGCTGATTACACCCAAGAATATGTAGCTTATTACCTTGGAACATCACAGACCATGTATGCTCGATATGAACGGGGAGCCAATGAATTACCCATACATCATTTGATAAAGTTATGTGAATTGTATGATGTTTCAACAGATTATTTATTGGGCTTGAAAGACAAGAAAAAATAATATGTTCAGAATCTAAAAACCCTCCACAGTTTTACCGTGGAGGGTTATATTTGTCCTAAATACTATTATCTTTTAGAGTTCTTTAAGAAATCAGGAATTGTGATTTCTACTGGCTGAACATTGCTCTGTGGCTGAACTGGTTTCTGAATTCCCATTGGAGCCTGCTGTGTCATACCTGAAGTAGTTGTAGGAGCTACTGGCTGAGCAGGAGCCACTGGTCTAGCTGTTGTATGTAAACCGCTGTTCACTGTTGTACGAGCTGCCATGTTTGGTGTAACTGTTGGTCTAACAGGTGTCTGATCATATTTCATCATGCTAGACATGCTTGGCATAGCTGTACGTGTACCAGCATCCAATCCTGTAGCAATAACAGTGATTGTAGCTTCATCAACCATAGTTTCGTCATACTTAGCACCGAAGATGATATTTGCATCATCACCAGCAAGATCCTGAACGTAGCTTGCTGCATCGTTTGCATCCATAAGAGAAATATCACCGGAAATATTGATAATAACATGGCTTGCACCACTGATTGTTGTTTCAAGAAGTGGAGATGCAACTGCAAGCTTAACAGCTTCGATAGCTTTGTCATCACCCTTAGCACTACCAATACCGATGTGTGCCATACCCTTGTCCTTCATAACTGTAGATACGTCAGCGAAGTCTAAGTTGATAAGAGCTGGTAAGTTAATAAGGTCTGTAATACCCTGTACGGCCTGCTGAAGTACTTCGTCAGCTTTCTTCAATGCATCTGGCATTGTAGTACGTCTATCAACGATTTCAAGAAGCTTGTCATTTGGAATAACAATAAGTGTATCTACGTTTTCTTTCAGATTTTCAATACCTGTTACAGCATTGATCATTCTCTGCTTAGCTTCGAATTTGAAAGGTTTTGTAACAACACCTACAGTTAAGATACCCTGATCTTTTGAAATTTTAGCTACAACAGGAGCTGCACCAGTTCCTGTACCGCCACCCATACCACAGGTAACGAATACCATGTCAGCACCTTTGATAGCAGCTGCTAATTCTTCTGCACTTTCTTCTGCAGCTTTTGCACCGATTTCAGGCTTTGCTCCAGCGCCAAGTCCCTTGGTTAATTTTTCACCAATCTGAATTAAAGTAGGCGCTTTACATAACTGTAAAGCCTGTTTATCTGTATTAACACCGATAAATTCTACACCACCGATGTTTTCATCAATCATTCGATTTACGGCATTGTTTCCTGCACCGCCTACACCGATAACAATAATTTTTGCACTAGCATCCGCTTCTGTTGTTCTAATCTCCAGCACGGCTTCTTCCTCCTCTTTCTCTTCCACACATTTCTATTCACAATTTTTACATAATAATTCTACTCTTATAAAAGTTCGCTTCCGAACTTTTGCACGCGAGCAGTGTTGCGTAGCAACAACACACCGCTCTGCGAGCTGTGCATACTCTGCGAAGTATACAATATGGCATACTTGTCTACCATATTGAAAATCATATACTATAATATAATTTTTCCACCAAATAATCAACTAAAATTTAAAATTTTTTTCAATTTCTAGCCTATGTACTTAATTTGATACATCATCCTCTGGATTTTCATCGTCATTTTCATCATCTTGTGGCAAATCCTCCTCATCTGGATTTCCATCCGCACCATCTTGTGTGCCTTCTTGGTCCTCATCTTCTGTGTTCGTTTCATCCTCTGGCATCTCAAGTTCTTTCTCGAAAATGGTATTTGAGGACTCCTCCGTCCAGTCTTCCATGTGAAGTATGCCTGCCACGCCATCAATCGTAGGCAGTATTTTTTCAAGTCTTGCTACTTTCTGTGTCAATAATTCGATTGACCCAAGCCAAACTTCAGCATTTCCATAAGACAGCACCGGTGATTGTTCCAATCCAAAGTGGATGATATCTGGTTCCAACCCTTCACGTTTCAATGCCTGGGTTAAAGTCAGCAGTTCTCGAAGCTTTTGATTATCGATAGGAAGTTTTTCATATAAAACCACTTCATCACAAGTAATACCTTCTATTTTCGGTACGTTTTCAATGATTCTGGTAGAGGTTTCTACCACGAATCCATCCTTGTCAAAATAAGCATTCTCACCAATCGCTGATATGTATAGATACCCCAGCATACCTTTTTCATACACCTTAATCTTCAAAGTTTGCGGATCAAGCATTTTGACTTCCATTGTATCAATAAATGGCACATCTTTGATATCTAAAAAGGTATATTTCAAAAGCACATACAAGCTATTCCACGAATATTCATCATTGAGCACTGTATCTGTAATCAACTGCTCATCATAAAGTTCATTGCCTTCTACTTCTACATTGTTTACAACAAACACATTAACTACAACAAATACCGCAATTACCGTTAGAATCATAAAAACCAGAATACCAATCAAAAGCCTTTTTATAAGTCTTTGTTTTCTACGTTTTTCTCTAATCATATTTGCTCCAATTACTTAATACTTTCCAGTCGTATCGACCTGGATACACCTAACACCAGCCCAATCTCACACATCAGAATCAGTATGGATGTACCACCGTAACTAATAAACGGCAGGATAACACCAGTATTTGGAATCGAATTCGTTACTACCGCAATATTCAAAATGACCTGAATCGCAATATGAGACATAACTCCTACTACTAAAAGAGAGCCAAATAAATCTGGAGCATTATTGGAAATCACCATCATTCTCCAAATAATCAGCATAAACAGAAGAATGACACATACTGCACCGAAAAGGCCCAATTCTTCACAGATAATTGTAAAAATCATATCATTCTGGGATTCTGGTACATTTCCCATTTTCTGCAAACTCTCACCTAAGCCTTTGCCAAACAAACCGCCAGAACCAATCGCATATAAGCCCTGTAAAGTCTGATATACATCACCTGGGTCTGCTGTTTCTGGATGCAGCCATGCTTCAATACGTCCGACGCGGTATCCTGCAGCCGCAATAAAGATAACTGCAAATATAATACCTACAATTCCGACCACAACAAAATGGCTATACTTCGGACTTGCCACAAAAAGCATACAAACTGCGATACCCATAATAATAATCGCTGTACTAAGGTTGTTATAAGCTACAGCACCAATAATCGGAAGAAGCATCGCAAAGACTTTTGCTAAACTCTTTATTGATTTGAGCTGTTTGGGAATGCGTTCCAATAACATTGCCAAAAACACAATTACACCAACTTTTGCGACTTCGGATGGCTGAAAGCCAATCGGACCAATATATATCCAACGTGCCTGACCATGTGATTCAGAACCAATAAAAATAACGAGCACACACAAAATAAAGGATACAAAATAGGCTAACCAGCCAAACTTTTTCCATGTTTTATATGGTACTGCAATAAAAAATACCATACCAAATGCACCAATGATATAATTACGTAGCTGAAGTTTCAAATAATGGGCTGCATCATAATTATACTTCGCAGAATTTGCACAAATATAAGAACTCGAACTATATAACATAACCAAACCGAAGCAAACTAAAAATATTACCAAAAACAGCAGGTTATAATCAAAATATGAAATTGCTTTTTCCTTGCGTTTATTTACTTCACGCTTTTTTTCTGCCACTGAAATTACTCCTCAAAACTTCTAACTATATCTTTGAAGATTTTGCCTCGCACCTCGTAATTCGGGAACATACCCCAGCTTGCACATGCAGGTGAAAGCAACACTGCATCACCTGAAACGGCCTTTTCATAACAATACGTTACAGCCTCTTCAAAGGTCTCAAAAATTATAGTATTCATAAAACCATGCTTATGTGCACAGCTCTGTATTTTTTCTGCGGTCTGACCAATCAGCACCAATTCTTTTACTTTTCCATCAAACGCCTCAATCCATTCATCATATTCGGATTGTTTGTCATATCCTCCACCGATAAGGTAGGTAGGACGATTCATGGCTTTAATTGCCTTAATCGCAGCATCCGGATTGGTTCCCTTGGAATCATTATAGAAACGCACACCACGTTTCTCGGTTACATATTCAATACGATGTTCTACTGCCTGGAAGCGACGCAGCACTTCACGAATAGAATCCATAGGAACACCCACTCCCATCGCCATAGCAGTAGCTGCCATTACATTTTCGTAGTTGTGTTCCCCTAATATATTCAGTTCATCCACATGGATAACCTTTTCTTCTACACCATCGTGAGCATAGTAAATCTCTTTATCTGCATAATAGAATCCCTCCGTAAGCTTACGCTTGCTGCTAAAGAATACCACTCTTGCAGGACAAGTAACCGCAAACTCACGCAATACTTCATCCTCATAATTGAGAACACAGATTTCATCTGTGGTTTGATTCTTTGTCACATCTGTTTTCGCCCCAATATATGCTTCCATCGTATGATGTCTATCCAAATGGTCTGGGGTGATATTTAATATTGCAGAAACCACTGGTTTGAATGCATGAATCGTTTCTAACTGGAAACTACTGATTTCTGCAACCGTTACAGTTTCCTCTGTCGTATCCAATGCTACAGATGTATAAGGAATACCAATATTTCCAACCACCTTTGTGCTGGCAAAATAATTCGCCATAATTTCACCTGTTAATGCGGTAGTTGTTGTCTTACCATTTGTTCCTGTAATCGCAATAATACGACCTTTTGCAAAATAATATGCCAGTTCGATTTCTCCCCAAATAGCAATTCCTTTATCACGCATCGCATTTACCATAGGTAAATCCGTAGGAACACCCGGACTAAGTACCACTACGTCAAACTGTTCCATTTCTTCTTCAGAGATTTCGCCCAACATCAAAGGAACCTGGCGAAGCACTTCACTTTTCGCATAAAGCTTCTCCTTATCCAATTCCTTATTTCCATCAAATAATACAGTATCTATCTTCTGTCCTACTAATAATTCTGTCGCAGCGATACCGCTGATTCCAGTTCCTACTACCAGGACTTTTTTATCTTCTAATTTCATGGTAAACCTCCAAATCTTGTGTTTGGTACTATCTACTTAACCAACTTATAGTATAATCCCTTTTTCTGCATTAATCAAGATACGGCAATATATTTTCAAATATTTCCCGCGCAATCGGAGCCGCTATTGTACCACCGTAATATATTCCCTGAGGATTATGAATAATAACAAGAACCAATACCTCTGGATCACTGGCTGGTGCAAACCCCAGAAACGAGGAAATATATTTATTTTCTGAACGTGGCAGCGTTTGCGAAGTGGCAGTTTTCCCACCGATTTCAAACCCTTCTAGATATGCCCTGCTACCGGAGCCATCAGATACAACTTGCTCCAAAAGATAACGCAGCGTCTCTGAGGCTTCTTCGGAACAGATACCTGGCAAAGTTTCATACTCAAAAGTCTCCACTTCTCCTGTCGTACTATCTGTCACCGACATCCCAAAATGCGGAGTCACTCTAGTCCCGCCATTAATCAGCGATGACACGGTAGTCGCAAGCTGAATTGGTGTAATCTGAAAAGACTGTCCAAATGAGATTGTGGCCAGCTCTACCGGTCCAATATTCTCTTTCTTGTGCATAATGGTATTTGCTTCTCCAGGCAAATCAATATGCGTTTTATCCAGCAAACCAAATCGCTCAAAGTAATGATAATATCTATCTACACCCAGCTCTAGTCCAACCGAAATAAACACAGGATTACAAGAATTCTCAATTCCTTCTTCAAAGGTTTCTGAGCCATGTCCTATTGTCTTATGACAACGAATCTTTCGATCCTCAACCATAATATATCCGGGACAATAGTAGCTGTCATTTAAACCTACAATCCCTTCTTCTAAAGCCGCTGATGTCGTTATAATCTTAAATGTAGACCCCGGCTCGTAAGTATCACTTACACAGGGATTTCTCCACATTTCGTTCAAATAATCACTCTCTTCTTCAGTACCGGCATACTGTGCATATTGTTCTATCAAGGTAAAGGGCTCATTAGGATTAAACTCTGGATAATTCGCCATTGCAAGCAGCTCACCGTTTTGAGGATTCATCACAATGATACTTACATGATCTGCCTCTTTCTGCAAATATGCTTTTTCTGCCGCCTGCATGCAATAGGCCTGAATATTATAATCCATGGTAATCTGAAGTGTATCCCCCGAAACAGGCTCCAGGCGATTCTCTATCAAGTCCTCAACCTCTCGCCCTCTTGCGTCCGTAAAGGTTAAAATCGTACCATCCTGTCCCTTTAAATATGTTTCATATTTTGATTCCAATCCAATAATCCCCTGATTATCCGAACCCGTGAACCCAAGCACCTTCGATGCCAGTTCGTTATATGGATAGACCCTTTTATAGTCTTCATCCACTTTCACACCATCTAGTTCATATGCTAGAATTCGTTTCCCGATTTCTTTGGATACATTGCTTTTTATTTTTTCAATGGATGTTACTTTTTCGACTCTTTTTCTCACATATTCTTCGGATAATTCCAGCTCTTTGCAGAGCATTTGGATTACCTGCTCTTCATCTGTAATCTGGTTATGTATCACCGAAATCGTACATACTGCTTCATTTGTAGCCAGTACAACACCGTTTCTATCTACGATTTCTCCACGTGCAGCCTTGATCTGTCGCTCACGTTGTTGTAAATCAATTGCTTTTTCAGTGTAATAATCGTGCTTAAATATCATAAGATATATTAGTCGTCCCGTTAACAAACAAGCACACGCAAAAATGATAAAGCAAAAAATGCATATTTTCTTTCGATTATAGGTTTTATTGCGTTCCATAAAAAACCTCATAATTGCCTTATTGTATCTTATGTAGGCCATTATGAGGTTATGTTTGTATCATTTAATTTTACTCAACACCAGGAAGATAATCTCCATCTCGTTCACCATTAAAATATGGATCGATTCCTGTAATATCTAAATTTGCATTTACACCAGTAAGTTCTTCGTCTGGATAAATGTTCATATATGGGAAAATCTCTTCCATGATTTCACGAGCCAGATTTTGTGCATAATAGCTATGTGGCTGATCGATTGTATTTGGTTCATCTACGATACAATAAATGACCAGCTCCGGATTTTCATATGGTGCAAATCCCATATAAGATACCAGATAATTTCCCTGATTACGTGGAAGTTTTTCTGCAGTACCAGTTTTTCCACCCATAGAATATCCATCTACTTTTGCAGTATTACCAGTACCATGCGATACTGTATTATACATATAAGTTCTCAATAAATCGCTGGTTCCCTGGGATACGGTCTGTTTCAAAACGGTTGGTTCTGTCACAGATACCGTTCCACCATCTGCACCTACAACCTTACTCACCAGATACGGCTGATAATAATATCCACCGTTTACCAAAGAAGAAAAAGCACTTACCATTTGAATCATGGTACAGTTATAGTTCTGACCAAAGGAATTCGTCGCCAAATCGATGGTCGTCATATTTTCTTCCGTATAAATCAAGGATGCTGTATATGCTTCACCAGGAAGGTCTATACCCGTCTTCTGTCCAAAGCCAAAAATTCCCTGATATTCTGTAAAATTCTTCACCCCAATATAATTGGTTGCCATCTGCATCAGTGCATCGTTACAAGAATCCATCAAAGACTTCTCCAATGTTTCTGTACCATGTCCCTGCAAAGCAACACAACCAATAAAACTTCCGCTTATGGTCTCATGTCCATCACATACAAAAGTCAGATTTGTATTAAGTGCTCCTGTTTCCAAACCACCTGCAACTGTAAACGGTTTCTGCACAGATCCAGGCTCGTATGTCTCAGAAACACAGAAATTTCTCCACAACTGGTTCAGTGCATTCATCTGATCTTCTGTCGTAACCGTTTCCAGCTCCTCTTCTGTAAACAGCTTCGATACATCTCTCGGATTATTCAAATCAAAATTTGGATAATCTGCCATTGCCAAAATCGCTCCTGTATTAGGATTCATAATGATTACAGCCGTGTTTAAGCTTCCATCACCTTCTCGATAATTATTGGTGTAGGCAGCATTGAACTCTAATATCTTCTTTTCCACAATCGACTGAATATTTGCATCAATGGTTGTTACTAATGTACTACCATCCTGTGGTGCAATAACGGTCTTTTCAAAGTCACTTTCGGAATTAAGATAGCCGTATTCACGACCATTAATCCCATTCAAAATATCATTGTAATAGTTTTCCAGTCCAATCGTTCCAACATCACCAGCAGAAACAAACCCTAGCACAGAACTTGCCATACTATTAAATGGGTATCTTCTCTGATATACTTTTTCAAACCAAACACCTTTGATATTTGGATTCACTTTTTTCCCTTTGTCATCTACTTCTTCCTGAAGCTGAACAAATGGCTGAATTTGATCATAAGGAAGTTTTTTCAGCAAAATAATATATTTACTATCCGGACGCTCCTCTGCATATTTGTACAAAGTTGCTTTATCCAATTCTGGGAAACAATCCACCAAAGCCTCTATCGTTGGTTCTAAATATTTCTGAACCTTTTCCCCATCGACTTTGGATTCGCTCGTCATGACAGAACAGTCCATGATGACATTATAAACAGCCACACTGGTAGCCAGAACCGTTCCATTTCTGTCGACAATATCGCCGCGTTGATATGGAATCGTCACGCTATCGTATGACTGCATGGATAGTACTTTCTTCTCGTATTTTTCTCCACTTGTATAATTAATGTACATAAGCCTTCCAATCAAGGCACACAAACAGACTGTCAATAACGTGAACAGAACTATCAATTTCTTACGCATGCCGCGGGAAAGCTTAGGGATTGGTTTCTTTACTTTTTTAGCCACTGTATATTACTCCTAGCTACTTACTCTGGAATATCACTATACTGGTCCATAAAATTATCATTCTCTACAGAATAATAGATAATCTGGTCCTCTGTCGCATACTGCATTCCTAACTGATTCATTGCTACATCTTTAATATAATCCAAATCTACAGATGTGATGATTTCTTTGTAACGAGCATCATTATCTGCTTTGAGGTCAGTAATCTGGCTCTCTAAAGCTGCAATATGTTCCATACGCTGTGTCACCTGTGACTGCATCTGCACCATCGCTACCGCTGCAAAAGCTACCACTGCTACACAAAGAGATAAAAAGGCCACATAGCCTCTACTCATATGTAATGCACGTTCTCTATTTCTTCTCGCCGCGTTTCTTCTGCGTTTTTTCTTCTGTTCTTCCTGAATTTTAGTTCTGTCAATTCGTTCTCTTCTGACAGGCTGAGCTTCTAATTGTCTTACTGTACTTCCATTTACATAATAAGTCTTTTTCATTACTACTTTTAGCTCCTAATTACTACTTACTTTCTTTCGAAAACTCTCAGCTTTGCGCTCTTTGATCTGCTGTTTACTTCTAACTCCTCCTGAGTAGGAAGTATCGGTTTTCTCGTTGCTACATGCCCTTTTGAAACATTTCCACATACACAAACTGGGAAGTTTGAAGGACATGTACATGGGTTTTCATTTTTCTTAAAAATCGTCTTAACAATTCGGTCCTCTAAGGAATGGAACGTAATGATGCATATTCTTCCATCTTCATTTAAGAGGTCAATCATTTCATCTAATGTATCTCTTAGCACATCAAGTTCTCGATTCAATTCAATTCGAATCGCCTGATACGTACGCTTAGAAGGATGTCCACCGGTAACCTTCATCTTCATCGGAATCGCTGCATCAATAATTCGATTGAGCTGACCTGTCGTAAGGATTGGTTCCTTCTCTCTTGCGTTTACAATGTGCTTTGCAATATTCTTTGCAAATTTATCCTCGCCGTAATCTCTGATAATACGGAACAGTTCCATTTCACTGTATTCATTTACAATGTCTTTTGCAGTTAAGGTCTGACGGTCATCCATTCTCATATCTAACGGTGCATCTTCGCTTCGATATGTGAACCCTCTTTCTGGTGTATCAAGCTGGAAAGAAGAAACGCCTAAATCTAAGACAATTCCATCCACCTTTTCAATACCCAAATCCTTAAGAACCTGTTTCATATTGCAATAGTTGCTTCTTACGATAGTAACTAAGTCATCATATTCCGCTAAACGTTCACTTGCTGCGGCAATCGCATCTGCATCCTGGTCAATTCCTACGAATCTCCCCTGTCCACTCAGTCGCTTGCACACCTCATAAGCATGTCCACCACCGCCAAGAGTTCCATCTACATAAATTCCGCCTGGACGAACATTCAAATTTTCAATTGTTTCTTCCAATAAAACGGAATAATGATTAAACTCCATAACTGCTCCTATTACTAACTAGATTCCAAAACCAAGTTCTGCCATGTGTTCAGCGATTTCATCCATATCGTCATAATCACCATTATCTGTCCATTTTTCTTTGCTCCAGATTTCCACACGACTCAGTACGCCAACCGATACCACATCTTTTTCGATACCAGCATATTCTCTTAAGTTATTTGGGATAAGAATTCGTCCCTGCTTGTCCACTTCACAAGTAGCTGCACCTGCAAAGAAGAAACGCATGAACTTTCTCGCATCCTTGGAAGTAAGTGGTTTATCGCGGAAAGAGTTTTCAATATTCTGCCATTCTTCATTGGAATAAACGAAAAGGCATCCATCCAAGCCCTTGGTAATTACAAATTCATTACCTAACTGTTCACGGAATTTAGAAGGAACGATTAATCGACCCTTGGTATCAATTGTATGGTTGTATTCTCCCATGAACATGGCTTGCTCTCTCCTTTCTGTGATTTTTATCTTCTTTTGTGGATGATTCGCACTGGATTTTCTGGCTGCTTTTTACTTATCCACAACCTTATCAACTTATCCACCACTTTACACCACTTTTATGGCATTTAGCACCACTTTCCTCCACTTTTCTTCCATATTAACGCAAAACCCCAGTAAAATCAAGCCTTTTTCATATATTTACAAATATTTTTTTGCAACAAAAAAGACGTACAGTTTTACCTGTACGTCTCATTTTTACCCTATTCAATTTTTTAAAATTTATGCTACCGCTAAATCCTGTGCCTCAATATAGGCTTCAATTAAAGCATCCATTTTCTGGCTTACTGCATAATAGTCTTCATACTTCTCTGTCAAAACAAGCTGATTCAACTCTTCTCTCGTTTCTTCGATTTGTCTTTTCATCTCATCTATTGTGCCCATTTATTTATCCTCTGCCATTCGTGATTTTCTTCTTCCTAATATAATCCAGATAGCAGAACCAACCACCATCAGCGCTGCAACTACCATAGAAACTGGAACTTCTAAGATAGGTAATATAAGCTGGTCAGTTCTAAGTGATTCAATCCAAAAACGTCCTACTCCATATCCCAATAAATATAATAAGAATACTTCTCCATTGAATTTGCGGTGTTTCCAGTAAAACAATAAACTAATCATCAAGACAAAATTCCACATAGATTCATATAGGAATGTTGGATGTACCTGGATATAGGTAATTCCATCAATAATTTCTGCGTGTTCCCACAGCTCCGCTGTGATTTCATTTCTTCTTACTGCAGAAACTGGAAGCTGCATAGCAAACAGATTGTCTGTATAGCCGCCAAACGCCTCTCGATTGAAGAAATTGCCCCATCTTCCTAAACATTGACCAAAAATAAGAGCCGGAGCTGCTGTATCTGCAACCAGACCGAAATCCAGTTTCTTTCTTCTGGTTAAGATATAAACCGTGATAATTGACGCTATGATTCCACCATAAATACCCAAACCACCTTCGCGGATATTAAAAATTCTTGTCAAATCTGCTGCGTAATAATCCCAGTTAAAGATTACAAAATACATTCTGGCACCAAGTACTGCAAAAATAATTGCGTATAATGCCATATCAAAGTAATCTTCAGGATCCTGGCCTGAACGTTTCGCGATGGTAGCTGCTATCAGCACACCTCCGATCATGCCACATGCGATTACAATACCATAATAGGCTATCGCGAAATCACCTATCATAATCGTCTTACCTACATTCTCGAGATAAATATGTAAGTTTGGGAAATTAATATTATAATCCAAATCCTGTTCTCCTCTCCTTTGGTTCTTCTACATTTTACGATACGAAGTCCCAAAAATCAACCTTTCTAGCCGTAAAGTAGTCGACACTATTCGACACACACTTTCTATATTTTATGCCCTGTGTCGAATAATGTCAAATTATGTAACGAAGAGTTCATCTAAGAGCTCTTCGTACACAACCTTACTTACATTGGAAGGTTCCACATTCGGTTTCACCCGAAGTTACAGCCTTGACACCAGCGATTTGGATTTGTTCTGCTGTACATACCTTGTTTTCATTGTATACACAAGTTACTGCATTACATGCGATATTGGTCTCTTTCTTAGGTCCTTTCGCATCTAAACTTGTCATAGTATTCGTTCCTCTTGGATAAAAACTTTCACATACAGTTTCCGACGGTTTATTCGCTTCGCGTCCACCGACTGTGATATTTTCACGCTTACATAATTTATTCTCGTTATAGGAACAACTTACTACTGTACAAATTAAATCTGTCATATTATACCTCCTAAAATATATTTCTATTTTAGTATGATTTTCTTTTATTTTTTTATACTAGTTAATGTTGACAAAACATTTTTAAGAAGGCAATATTGTTATTTGAAAGGAATTTTGAGTAATGATAGATTTTCGTACAATAGAATTAAAAGATAAAAGTAGATACAATGCTTATTTGTACCAAGGTACACCTAGAGGTTGCGAATTTTCTTTCAGCAACCTTTTTATGTGGGGATTGCAGGGTATCACGGAGCTCCATAATCATATGGTACTTTATTCCCGCTATGATCGTCACTGTTTCTACCCATTTCCAATTGGAGCTAGGGATAAAAAAGCTGTTTTGGATGCCATCTTTGCCGATGCCAAAGAACGCGGAATCTGCCCTTGTCTTACTGGTTTAAACGAGGAAGCCAAGAGCACTCTGGAAACCCTGTATCCAAACCAGTTTTATTTTCACGCAGACCGCAATAATTATGATTATGTATATGATATCAATGATTTAGCTGATTTAAAAGGTCGTAAACTACACCGTAAGCGCAATCACTTAAAGCATTTTAAGAAAATGCATCCAGATTATGTAGTAACACCGATTACTCCAGAAAACATGGATAAGGTTCGTGCCTTTGTTGCAGAATGGTACAAGCTTAAACTGGAAGACAATCCGGATGGCGACTATCGTCATGAACAGGCAGCTTTCGAAAAAGTATTTACACATTATTCAGATTTGGAAATGGATGGATTGCTACTAGAAGAACATGGCGAAGTACTTGGTTTCACCATGGCAAGCCAAATGTCACCGGATACCTATGATGTGCATTTCGAAAAAGCACGTGGAAATATTGATGGTGCCTACACCACTATCAATAGCGAATTTGCCAACTATATCCGAAACAAGCATCCTCACATCAAATATTTAGATCGCGAGGAAGACATGGGTATCCCTGGTCTTCGAAAAGCGAAAATGAGTTATTTCCCTCACCATCTGGTAAAAAAATATAAGGCTTTTCCACTAAGACAAACCTATACTTTTGCTTCACCTGACTCAGAGAGGCTTCCGGAACTTCGCGGATTATGGCAAGAAGCCTTTGGAGATAGCGAACAATTTTTAGATCATTTCTACTCTACTGCTTTTGACACTTCACGTTGCCGTGTAGCAACAGTAGATGGCAAATTAGCAGCTGTACTATACTGGTTTGACTGCTCTGTTGGGGAGCAGCATATGGCTTATATCTATGCTGTAGCGACCGCAAAAGAATTCCGCGGTAATGGTGCTTGTCATATGCTTTTGGCTGATACGCATGAGCATTTAAAAGCACTTGGATATGCGGGCACATTGTTAGTACCAGGAAATGACGCTCTCGTACATTTATATGAAGGATGTGAATATGAAACCTGTACGAAACGTACAAAGATAGAATGTATTGCAGCGAATATGGGTATTGAGATTCGAGAAATCTTGAAAGAAGAATATGCCACACTTCGTCGAGCATATCTTCCAAAAGATGGCGTTGTGCAGGAAGGAGCCAATTTAGAATTCTTGGAAACACAAGCCAAATTTTATATTGGTAGAGTTTCTAATTCTGATGATGAGGCACATGAAAAGCACACATTTTTACTCGCAGCTCATATAGAAAATGACAACCTCTATGGTATGGAATTGCTTGGTGATACCTCTCTGGTCCCTGGCATTCTACACGCTCTTGGCTGTAAAGATGGAACGTTCTTTACACCTGGAAAAGATGAACCATTTGCTATGTTCCATGCTCTTATAGAAGATGCTGTGGAACCTTCTTATTTTGGATTCGCGTTTGACTAGATAGACGAATTACACGTCTAAAAATAAAAGGAGATTGCATGCAAGCATGCATCTCCTTTATTTTAATCCGTTTGCTCGGCTAAATAGCTACGTTTCTATTTCTGTTCTTCTACTACAACCTGACGGATTTCTTTTGTACGGATTTCCTTACAAATCTGATCTACGAATTCTGCGATAGGTTTCACACCTTCATCACCAGCGAAACGGCTTCTTACCGAAACTGTTCCATCGATTTCTTCCTGTGCACCTACAACGAGCATGTATGGAAGTCTGTCCATACGAGCTTCACGAATCTTGTAACCAATCTTTTCAGCACGATTGTCTACTGTAGCATCTACTCCGTTTGCCTTAAGTTCTTTCATCACTTTTTCAGCGTATTCTGTATATTTTTCAGAAATTGGAAGTACACGTACCTGTTCTGGACATAACCATGTTGGGAACTTGCCTGCGTATTTTTCAATTAACCATGCAAGTGTTCTTTCGTAGCAACCAAGAGATGTTCTATGGATGATGTAAGGACGAACCTTTTCACCATTCTGGTCTACATAGTACATATCGAAGTTTTCTGCGATTGCACAGTCAAGCTGGATGGTAATCATAGTATCTTCTTTGCCATATACATTCTTAGCCTGGATATCAATCTTTGGTCCGTAGAATGCAGCTTCACCATCTTCTTCTGTAAATGGTACATTCTTTTCGATTAATACCTGACGAAGAGCATCCTGTGTTGTATTCCAGTATTCATCATCGCCTAAGTATTTTTCCTTGTTGCTTGGGTCCCATTTTGAAAGACGGAAGGTTACGTCATCCTGCAATCCAAGTGTGGAAAGTACATAGTAAGCTAAGTCGAAACATGCCTTTAATTCTTCTTCTGCCTGATCTGGACGAATTACGTTGTGTCCTTCGGAAATTGTAAACTGACGAACACGTGTTAAACCATGCATTTCACCAGAATCTTCTGCACGGAACAATGTAGATGTTTCGCCCATACGAACTGGTAAATCTCTGTAAGAGTGCTGTTCATTTTTGTATACATAATACTGGAATGGACATGTCATAGGACGAAGTGCAAATACTTCTTTGTCAACTTCTTCATCCCCCATGATAAACATACCTTCTTTGTAGTGTCCCCAGTGTCCTGAAATCTTGTAAAGGTCAGATTTTGCCATAAGAGGTGTACGAGTACGGATATAGCCCCATTCCTGTTCCTCTAAGTCTTCAATCCATCTCTGGAGTTTCATGATCATCTTCGTACCTTTATGTGTGAATAAAGGAAGTCCCTGACCTACTACGTCTACTGTTGTGAAAAGTCCCATTTCACGACCAAGTCTGTTGTGGTCACGCATTTTTGCATCTTCTAATCTATCCAGATGAGCCTGTAAATCTTCTTTGTTGTTGTATGCTGTAGCATAAATTCTCTGAAGTCTGGCTTTGTTTGCATCGCCTCTCCAGTATGCCATAGAAGAAGAAATCAGTTTGTATGCTTTTACTCCTTTTGTGTTCATAAGGTGAGGACCTGCACAAAGGTCTACGAATCCGCCCTGGTCATAGAACGAGATTTCTGCATCTTCTGGAAGGTCTTCGATAAGCTCTACTTTGTATGGTTCATCTTTTTCTTTCATAAGAGCGATCGCTTCATTTCTTGGAAGTGTAAATCTTGTGATTCTGTTACCTTCCTTGATGATTTTCTTCATTTCTTTTTCGATTGCATCTAAGTCTTCTCTAGAGAATGGCTCTCTGTCAAAGTCATAGTAGAAACCATCTTCGATAGCTGGTCCAATAGCTACCTTTGCTTCTGGGAAAAGACGTTTTACTGCTTCTGCCATAATGTGAGAAGCTGTATGACGAATTACCTGTAAGCCTGCTGGATCATTTGCAGTTACGATATTTAATGTGCAGTCGCTGTCAACTACGGTTCTTAAATCTACTACCTCGCCATTTACTTCACCTGCACATGCTACACGTGCAAGACCTTCGCTGATATCAAGGGCGATATCATAGACACTTTTTGCTTCATTGTACTCTTTTACAGAGCCATCTTTGAGTGTGATTTTCATTTTTCTCTCTCCTTTTCTATTTTTTCACAATATCGTTTAAGCAGACTCGAAAACCTACGGTTTTCTCGTTCGCGTTGCTCGCCAAATCTTCGCATAACAAGCTTAGTCTGCAAGCAGCCAATCTTGTATGCTCGATTTTTCTCTGCTTAAACGCGAAAAAAATCCCAGATACAACATTAGTTGCATCTGGGACGACTAAACATAATCGTGGTTCCACCCAAATTCACCTGTTTCCAAAACTACGTTGAAAACAAGTCTCATTCTGACGATAACGGTGTCGGCCGGACCGGATTAGGGTCACTCTGAGGTGGTCTTCGGTTGCTTCTTTGTAAGGACGCTCGCACCACATATGTATTTGCATATGGCGTCTTTCTCTGGTACAGGTTCACAACGTACTCTTCTCATCAACGTTTTTTTTATTTACTTAGATATTTTAGTACCTTTTTCTAGATTTGTAAAGTGGGAAATTTCTTGTAAGCATCAAAATGAAAAAGGTGCAGTCAAAACTACACCTTTTTTTACGAATAAAATAGGTGGGTGACAATCCACATCTCCTAACAAAGGGCGACGGCCGCCTGTTCCGTCCTCAGATTTTATTCATAATATTTATATCTCTTTACACTTATAATTATACTTAATCAAATCGAATTGTCAATCTTTTTAAGAGTTCCTTTTTCAATATATCTCTCCGCATTATATGTACTAAGCAGGCGCAATGTTCGAGCAAAATACTTTCCACTGCATGTAACCTTTACTCCTACTCTAATATACTCTCCAGCTTCTTCATATTCCTTTACATACATTACAGAATTATCATGAGGATTTATACCAACATAATCGGGCAGTCCTATAATTGTCGAAATATCCGTATAGTATTTATCATACTCATATTCATGTCTATTTCTCATATGTATTTCATTGACAGAACCTATATATATTGGCGTATCTGCATCAATTGATAAATTCAATAATTCTATAACCTTTTTACTAAACCGCCCAACTAATTGCATTCAAACAACGCTCTTTCGTAACACATAAATTATATCATTAATAATTTATATGCATTTTACCAAACATTTGTTCGATTTGCAACACTTAATATTTTTTCTACTGCAGCTTTGCTTCCAGTGCATTGATGAAAACTTTCACTAATTTTCATAGCCCCTTCTTTATAATTCGAGTTACTTAATATAATTTCTAAAGCTTCCAGTATACATTCTTGGGAACTATCTTTTAGATATACTCCAGCCCCCAGTTCTTCCACACGAAAAGCTACACCTTTCTGCTCATTTGTCTGTGGAAACATAACAAGTGGCACCTTGTAATATAAAGCTTCGCTTACGCTATTCATGCCACAATGAGTAAGAAATGCATCGGCCTCTTTAAGTACTGCGATTTGATCAATGTTAGGAATAATAAGAAAATCTCCCCTTGCATGTAATCGTTGCACAAATTGTTTCAATGCTTCTATGTCAATCTGATTTCCCACTGACAAAATTACTTGGTACGATGTATCTTTTAATGCCATAATACATTTTTTATAGAAGGATATCATATCATTATTGACCGTTCCCATAGAAATATAAATAAGTTTCTCTCTTGTTTTTTCTATTTTACCTTTCGCAGGTCGAATGGATGGCCCAACGAACACATACTTATCCGAAAAGGTTTCCGAATAAGGTTGAAACTCTAAAGATGTATAAACAATCGTATTGGTGTCATTGTCGTTTTGAATAATATCTAGAACACTTTTGATTGGATAGCCATTTTCCTGCAATCTCTTAATATGCTTCTTTGATTTTCCCATCTGTAACATTACTTTAAATAAATCTTTTAAACTTCCTTGCATCACTTTTGACGAATACCGATTAAATGCAAAAGTCGTAGTAGATGAAACAAATGGAACGTCTAGTTTTTGTGCAATGAGTTTGCCCCATAACGCCATAGAATCTGCCACAATACAATCCGGCCGCCACTGCTTCACATCTTCTAAAAGTGCCTCATCCATCGCAAGCGTAGAATTAACTAACACTTCCATAGCAAATGACATATCCTCCGCAATACGTTTACCATCTGCGGGTTCTAACTTCTGTTCAAAATCATAAGCATCGCAGGAAATATATTTTGCTCCTGTAGATATGATTTTTTCTTTCATACAATTATAAGAATAATATCGCACTTCATGCCCCTGTTGAATCAATTCTTTTACTACTTCCAATGTAGGATTTGTGTGTCCATGAGCCGGAATGCAAAAAAAAGCAATTTTACGCATATTAACTCTCCTCTTTCTGTGCTTCATTTAATAGGTTTAAAAGATTGCTTTCTCTTATAAGTGCAAGCCCTTGATTTTCATCCCCTAATACAATCAGCCTCTCACCACTATTGATTCGAAAAATCTTTCTAGCCTTATGTGGTATTACAATCTGTCCTTTATCTCCTACCGTAACAACTCCAAAAACATGCTTGCCCTTGGGCGGCACATTTAGTTGATATGTTTCTTTTGAATAAGTTACTAATTCATCCAAAGTCACATCATATAACTCTGCCAGTAATGCAGACTTCTCAATATCTGGTACTGTCTCTCCATTTTCCCATTTCGCCAAAGCCTGACGACTTACCCCTACTTTTTCTGCCACCTCTTCCTGCGTCAATTCATGTAATTTTCTTAACGAATATAAATTCTCACTTATCATTACAATTCCTACCTTTGTTATGTTTAGTTACATTATAAAATAGACAAATCTACATTTCTATCAACAATAGTTACCATTTTTAAAGAAATATGTATCAATTTATTGCATGAAAAAGTCGCTAGAAAATCTAGCGACTTTTTTACACACAAACTGGTTTATATAAGATCCTGCAATAATTCTTCTACCGAAATCCCAAACAACTTCGCTAATGCAAATAAATTGGATGTGCTTGGATCTGAAGTTCCGTTTTCCCATTTCGAAACTGCTTGACGGCTTACACCAATCTGCTCTGCTACAAATTCCTGGGTCATTTTACACGAGGTTCGGTAGTTCTTTAATTTCTCTCCTAAGGATTTCTTTACTACACTTTTTTCTTTTCGAACATCCTCTGATTTCAAATACTTTCTTAATGCACGTATAATAAGTGAAAGTAACCAAATTATAAATCCTATCCATGCAATAGCAATAATAAAAAACACTATTGTAACAACCACAGCAGTTTTCATATTTTCTACCTCCTTTTTTGATAACTAAACTCTATCAAAATTATGGAGTAACTTCTACCAACTATTACGCAACTTTAGGTTGCTATTAATGTTTTAATCATAATTTCTTTTACTCCTTTATTTTGCCCTTTTCTCATTGAATACTTTAAGAAACCTCTTCCTCTACCGGTAGTTCATAGTTCGCATATACCGTAAGCATTCGTTTCAAAAACACAAGATACACAATGTCCAAAATCTTATGATATCCATCTAAAATCACTGTCGTAGTTTCAACACCGATTTCCGAAGAAGTGGTCACTGCTAACACAACTGTACCAATTGCCACTATGAAAGAAACGACTAAACCTCCCCATAAATCCCAATTAAACAGGCTATGCCAATTATTCGATAATTTATCATCTATACCGGCTATCACTTCTGAATGTCCGATATACTCTTGATATTTTCCTATGATGGAGCAAATTGCCCCAACTAATACGAGTATCCACAGTTCATTTGCAAGAAAAACTAGTAAAACAGTCGATATCCCCATAAAAATAGCCGCTTTACGATATCGAGCATTTACCGGCGATAGTTTGAATATCACAAAAATAGTTGCGATAGAAATTATTCTGATAATCCATCCAAACCAGGAACCAATAAATGGCAGCTCCGCAATAAGTGAAGCGACTAATGCTGCACACTGTACGTAAAACAAAATCTGTGCCCACTTCATAAATAATGCTTTGTTATTTGTCATACCAAACACCTCCTTAATCATCTAAATACGCTAATACCTCTTCTTGCAATTTCTGCATTACAGCTTTTTGCTGTTTTGACATTACCCTCCAACAATTATCCAATTGACAAAACCATTCTTCTACCTTCTTAATTCTTTCCATTGTATCATATGCCATCTGCTGTTCTTCCCAGTATCCTTCTTTTTCCATCCACTTTGCATGAAATTCGATTTGGATTTCCTCTGGTGCATATAAATTATATGTATTTAATAATTCAATGATATGGTTGACACCTTTCGCAATCACTCTGCTATGCTTTCTCATTTCAGAATCCTTATTGATATACGTACCAGGTGATGTAGGCCTACCTGTTCGTGTCCCATATATTGCATAGGCAGTTGTAAAAAGTGGCTTTACCTCACTCAAACAATCCGTAATCTCTGCACGTAGCTTTGGCAACTCACTAATTGCAAGAAGTTTATTTTTTACTCCTGTATCATCTGTTTCTTCAATTACCTTTAGACACTCATTGCAAACACTCTCTATTTCTGTTCGAGTCTGCTCAATATCCTCCACTCTGGATGTCAAGGACTCTAATTCAAATCTCGCTGCTGACAATTCGCCTTGTTTTTTACGCACCTCATTCTCTGCTTCCTGCAAACGTGCTTCTTTTTTCCCAATCAGACCTAAGAAAAACATTCTCATTCCAGAATTCGTCAAATCATCGTACTGCATCTGCATTTCCTCTGCCCAATAACACAGTTTCTTTATTTGTTTTTCTTTGGCTTGCATTTCATCTATAAGTTCAGCTGCTTCTATATCTAAGTTCACTTTGTCCAACATAACCTTTTTTGCATCATTTATTGTCATATCAAATTCCCCCATTCATTAAAATGTATGCAATCTATTTTGTTATGTTCATTGTAGCACAGATATGCCAAACATACTATATATTTTGCCTTAATCTAACCTTAACGAAACCTTAAAATGTTGGTTGACATGATATCCATCATTATCTCCATGCATATTCTCGACTTCATCTTCTATCAATCTCCCCTTCTTGATTATTTCAGGTAATGAATATATTGTTGCTACTTTTAA
>JAFUPI010000022.1 GCA_017481285.1 Agathobacter sp.
CTGATTATATTCGTCGATGAAGTTCATATTATACCCCCAAGTATACATACTTAATTTATTTTACCATATATGATATAATAAGTGCAAATAATTTCAGAATGGAGTAAATATGGAAAATAAATGTATCTATGCAAAAAAATGCGGAGGCTGTGATTATCAGGGTGTAGATTACCCGAAACAGCTGGAAACAAAGGAAGCAAATGTAAAGAAATTACTTAAGGATTTCGTAAAGGTGTCACCAATTGTAGGGATGGATAATCCATATCACTATCGCCATAAAGTACATGCGGTATTTGGTTGTGTAGGACGTGGACAGGTTGTGGCAGGTGTGTACAAAAAGAATTCCCACGATATTGTAGATATCGAAAACTGCCAGATTGAGGATAAGGAAGCAGATAAAATCATTCGTGATGTGAAGGGCCTTTTAAAGTCTTTCAAAATAAAGGCCTATGATGAGGATACGGGGTATGGTCTTCTGCGCCACGTACTGGTACGAAAAGGCTATCACACAGGAGAAATTATGGTGGTACTGGTTTTAGTATCTCCAATTCTTCCGTCGAAAAATAACTTCGTAAAGGCATTAAGAAAAAATCATCCGAATATCAGTACTGTAGTGATCAATGTAAATGATAAAAAGACAAGCATGGTGTTGGGAGAAAGAAATATTGTAGTCTATGGCAAAGGATTTATTGAGGACAAGTTATGTGGATGTACCTTCCGCATTTCTCCGAATTCTTTTTACCAGGTAAATCCAGCCCAGACGGAACACTTATATGAAAAAGCGATTCAGTGTGCAAAACTTTCAGGAAAAGAAATTGTTATAGATGCATATTGTGGAACTGGAACCATCGGTATTATTGCATCGAAGCATGCAAAGGAAGTTCTCGGTGTTGAGTTGAATAAAGACGCAATTCGTGATGCGATTACCAACGCAAAGCGAAACGATATCAAAAATATCCGATTTGTAAATGATGATGCAGGAAAATATATGGTGTCTTTGGCAGAGAAGAAAGAGAACGTAGATGTAGTTATTATGGATCCACCTCGTAGTGGCAGTGATGAGGCGTTCTTATCTTCCGTGGTAAAACTTTCGCCAAAGCGTGTGGTTTATGTTTCCTGTGGTCCGGATACATTAGCACGAGACTTAAAATATCTGACGAAGAAAGGGTATCAGGTAGAGGAAGCGACCCCATTCGACATGTTCCCATTTACCAGTCATACCGAGGTAGTGGTTGCGCTCAGTAAAAAAAGATAGATTGCATAAAATTTTTATAAAAAATTAAGAATAAACCTATGTTCATCATATGAAAAAAGAGTATAATGGAGACAGTATTATTTAATATCAAGAGAGGAAAGGAAAATAAACAAATGTCCGCAAAAAAAGGAAAGAAGAAATGGATTATTATCATTGTAGCTGTAGTGCTTGTGATTGCCCTTGTTGCTGGACTTGCAATAGCAGGTGTTGGGAAAAAGCAGGAGCAGGCTACAAATGGAACCGTGGAGCTGATTACGAAACGTACCATTGCGAATAGTATTACAGCAAATGGAACCGTGGAAGCTGCAAACACAGAAAATGTTACGGGTGGCTCTTATGGGATGCAGGTTGAAACTGTAAAGGTAAAAGAAGGCGATATTGTAACAGCAGGAGATATCATTTGCGTTTTTAATACAGACGATATTGATGAACAGATTCAGACCGTACAGGATAATATAGCGGATGCAAAAGAAGATAAGCAGACTCAGTTAGCTGATTATGATGAGCAGATTGCAGATCAGAAAGAAGCGAATGCAGAGGATCTGGCGGAAGCAAAGGAAAATTTAGCAGATGCAGAAACGAAACTGGCAGAAGAAAAAGCAGAGCTGGCAAAATGGGAAAAGAAATATGCCGATGGTGTTGCGAACAATTCGCTTTCCGTTTCAGAAGAATTAGAATTGGTTTCTACCATCAATTCACAGAAAACAACGGTAGATAATGCACAGAACAGAGTAGATTCTTAC
>JAFUPI010000003.1 GCA_017481285.1 Agathobacter sp.
ATGCGATAGTGGCGTAGTTGGTAACGCGCGACCTTGCCAAGGTCGAGACCGCGGGTTCGAGCCCCGTCTATCGCTCTCGAAAGCGAGAGCTTTTGAAAACTTCATAAATGCGATAGTGGCGTAGTTGGTAACGCGCGACCTTGCCAAGGTCGAGACCGCGGGTTCGAGCCCCGTCTATCGCTTACTAAAAGCGGTATCCGTATGGATGCCGCTTTTTTTGTAAGCGATAGACATATTATCGCATCGCAGTGGAGTGGAAAATGTCGCTAACGCGACCCACTGCTCGCGGCGGAAATTTCGCTTGCGAAATTTTATCCGCATTACAGAGCCAAGCCTCGAAGGTTCGAGTCTTCGCTCCGCTCCGGTCGGCGCTAAACAGACGTCCCCCGGACGTCTAGCGCCCGTCTATCGCTCTGAAAGACCAAGTGGTTATCCGCTTGGTCTTTTTTGTCTTGATTTATCTCTTGTTTTTGGGTAAAATAATGAGTTAAGATAGCCATTCTTTTAGAAGGTGAATGAAAGGTATAGAAAGGAGCCCAGTTATGAGCTTAGCAGATAAAATTTTCGTAGATATGTGTAAAGATATTATTGAGAATGGAACTAGTACCGAAGGGGAAAAGGTGCGTCCAGTATGGCCTGACGGAACTAGTGCATATACTATCAAAAAATTCGGTGTGGTAAACCGTTATGATTTGTCTAAGGAGTTTCCAGCACTTACACTTCGTAAGACAGGGATTAAGTCTTGTACGGATGAACTTCTCTGGATTTGGCAGAGAAAATCAAATAATATTCATGATTTAAAACCTCATATTTGGGATGAATGGGCTGATGAAGATGGTTCTATCGGAAAAGCTTATGGTTATCAGATGGGTGTGAAGCATCAGTATAAAGAAGGTATGTTTGACCAGATTGATCGTGTTATTTACGATTTGAAAAATAATCCATTTAGCCGTCGTATTATGACCAATATTTACGTGCACCAGGATTTACATGAAATGAATCTTTATCCATGTGCGTATAGTATGACCTTCAACGTGACCCAGAAGCCTGGTGATGAGAAGCTTACCTTGAATGCAATTTTAAATCAGCGTTCACAGGATGTTCTTGCTGCAAATAACTGGAATGTATGTCAGTATGCAGTACTGGTGCATATGTTGGCTCAGGTTTGCGATATGCAGGTTGGAGAATTAGTTCACGTAATCGCAGATGCACATATTTATGATAGACATGTGCCAATTATTAAAGAACTCATTGAAAGAGAACAGTATCCAGCTCCAAAATTCTGGCTTAACCCAGAAATTAAAGATTTCTATGACTTTACTCCTGATGATGTCAAACTTATTGATTATGTTGCAGGAGAACAGGTGAAGGATATTCCTATCGCAGTATAAGATTTAGTTTCAAAGATAGTGAGGAAGAAATATGAATTTAATCGCAGCAGTAGATAAGAATTGGGCAATTGGAAAAGACAATAAGCTTTTGGTTCAGATTCCAATGGATATGAAGTTTTTTAGAGAAACTACTACTGGAAAAGTGGTTGTCATGGGTAGAAAGACCCTTGAGAGCTTTCCAAATGGTTTACCACTGAAAAACCGCACCAATATCGTATTAACCCATAATAAAAATTACGATGGAAAGGTGCTATCGTGGTGCATTCCATGGAAGAGCTGAGAGAAGAATTAAAAAAATATAATAGTGAGGATATCTATGTCATTGGCGGTGAGCAGATTTATAAGGCTCTCGTAGATGACTGTGATGTCGCCCATATTACCAAGATTAATTTTGCTTATGATGCAGATGCATATTTCCCAAATCTGGATGAAAAACCAGAGTGGAAAATTACTGCAGACAGCGAAGAGCAGACCTATTTTGATTTGGAATTTTATTTCTACAAATATGAAAAGGTGAAATAATTCCACAAGAAATTTGAATTGAGGTAAAGAGTATGGATATTACAGGAAGAAAACTGTTTGTAAAAGCCTTGATGGAAGAGGGCGTAGATACCATCTTTGGATATCCAGGCGGTACAGTAACAGACTTATTTGATGAATTATATAAAACAGATGCAATTAATTTAATATTGCCACGTCATGAACAGGGCTTAATTCATGAAGCAGAAGGTTATGCGAAATCTACCGGTAAAGTTGGTGTTTGCCTCGTAACCAGCGGCCCTGGTGCAACCAATATTATGACAGGTCTTGCAGATGCACATTACGACAACATTCCACTCGTATGCTTTACAGGTCAGGTGCCTTTGAACCTCATCGGTAACGATGCCTTTCAGGAAGTTGATATCGTAGGTATGACCCGTAGCATTACCAAATACGGTGTAACTGTTCGTAGACGTGAGGATTTGGGCAAGATTATCAAGATGGCATTCCAAATTGCGAACTCTGGTAAGCCAGGCCCAGTACTGATTGATATTCCAAAGGATATTCAGACCGCAGTGGGTCCAGCTACATATCCTTCCCACGTAGACATTCGTGGATATAAGCCTTGCAACAGCGTACACGTAGGCCAACTGAAGAAAGGCTATAAATTGATTAAATCTGCAAAGAAACCACTCATTCTCGTTGGTGGTGGTGTAAACCTCGCCAGAGCAAATGCAGAGCTTTTGGCCTTTGCAGAAAAGATGAATATTCCTGTTGTTTCTACCATCATGGGCAAAGGTGCGATTCCTACTAACCATGAGCTTTACATTGGAAACAGCGGTATGCATGGCTGCTATGCGGCAAATAAAGCAGTAAGTGAATGTGATTTATTATTTTCCATTGGTACACGTTTTAACGACCGTATTACGGGCGATTTGAACGAATTTGCACCAAAGGCACAGATTGTACATATCGATATCGATACCGCATCTATTTCACGTAATGTAGTGGTAGATGTGCCAATCGTAGCAGATGCAAAGCTTGCTCTTGAGAAATTAGCAGAGTGGGCAGAACCAAAGAAACACAAGGCTTGGTTAGAAGAAATCAAGGCTTGGGAAGAAGAGAACCCTTTGGAAATGCGTCGTGATAAGGGACTTACTCCACAGATGATTATGGAGCATATCAACAAGCATTATCCAGAAGGTATCTATGTGACAGACGTAGGCCAGCATCAGATGTGGGCGACACAGTACTTAGAGCTTGGTGCAGAAAACCAGCTCATTACTTCCGGTGGTTTAGGAACTATGGGCTTTGGTTTCCCAGCAGCTATCGGTGCGAAGATTGCCAACCGCGACAAAGATGTCGTATGTATCTCTGGTGACGGCGGTATGCAGATGAATATTCAGGAAATGGCGACAGCAGTGACACAGGGAGCCAACGTAACTGTATGTATTTTAAATAACTATTACCTTGGTATGGTTCGCCAGATGCAACAGCTTTTCTATGGAAAACGCTATATTGCAACCTGCTTGAGACGCCGTCCAAGCTGTCCAAATGACTGTAAAGGACCAAATCCTGCATGCCCACCATACACACCAGATTTTGTAAAATTAGCAGAAAGCTATGGTGCACATGGTATCCGCGTAGAAAAAGTAGAGGATATCGATGCTGCTTTTGAAGAAGCAAAGAAACACAAAAAAGCTCCAACCATTATCGAATTTATGATTTCCACAGACGAACTCGTACTTCCAATGGTTAAGGGTGGAAACCCAATGAGCGAAATGATTTTGAAATAGGAGGGAAAAGCCATGAGCATGAAAAATAGATGGATTGCATTGTATGTAGAAAATGAAGTCGGCGTACTGGCAAAGGTTTCAGGGCTTTTCGCAGGAAAATCCTACAACCTTCATTCTTTAACTGTAGGTACGACAGAGGATGAAACTGTTTCCCGTATGACGATTGGTGTAACCAGTGATGACATTACTTTTGAGCAGATTAAAAAACAGCTCAATCGTATGGTTGAGGTTATTAAGGTTATGGATTTAACAGATACCTCAACCCATATGAAGGAAATCCTTTATATAAAGATTTTGAATATCAATGCTGAGGAGCGTACAGAAGTATTCCAGATTGCACAGGTGTTTAGTGCAGATGTGGTAGATATCGGTACAGACAGTGTTCTTTTGGAAACCAAAGCAAAAGAAAGTAAGAACAATGAATTGATTGCACTTATCAAATCCCGTTTCAAACGTATCAATGTGGTACGTGGCGGTGCAGTAGCAATCGAAGCAATCTCAACAAAGAGTAGATAATGAATTTGA
Organism: Agathobacter sp.; assembly: GCA_017481285.1. Lineage (GTDB taxonomy): Bacteria > Bacillota > Clostridia > Lachnospirales > Lachnospiraceae > Roseburia. The sequence continues at coordinate 4,193 of JAFUPI010000003.1, forward strand.
ACAGTAAGCTAGGCTGTTTTTCTTACCTTTTGAAGGCTTTAACTTACTGCATCAAATATATTATTTGATTTGTAGAGAGATAAGTGATTAATTTGGAATAGAAAATTAAATGCAATAAAAAGCAGCTCCGTGATATTAATTCGGAGCTGCTTTTGTTGGTGTATATTATTCTATATCGAATTCTGCAGATAAGTAGTGAGGAGTCTTGTTTTCGTTTTCGGTATAATTGGTAACTGCTATAATAATACGATAATGTCCAGGAGATAATGTACCGAATCTGTTTAAGTTATAAGATGCAGTAGAGGTTTGTCCGTTTTCAACGATATAACCTACATCAGAAATAAATGTTTCAGATTCCTTCAAACTATACCATTTGTTATTTTGTAAGACTTCAATTTTATAATGGTCTCCATAAGTGAAATGGTTTTCTCCAAAATAAGAAAAAGCAACAGTAATTGTTTTCTTGTCACTAGAGATTTCATTTATGGATAACGTGGCGGTGGAGATATCATTTGTTATAGTATATGGGGATTCTGTTTCAATGGTGTACGAATTATTAGTTCTAGGGATTGAGTTAGAACCACATCCTACAAATGAAAGAAGTAGTACAAGTAAAATAAAAAAAGATTTTTTCATAGGTAATACCTCATATTTATATTTTCGTTATTATAGCATAGATAAAAAATGAATGCAATTTGACTTGACACAATTGTCCTATATATATATGTTGTGTTCTAATTTAAAATGAAAATAGAGCATTTTATAAGTGTTATATGAGGAGGGAATTTATGAAAAAAATAAGAAAAGTGTGTGCTATCATTTTGAGTATTATGTTCTTAATTTTGTGTTTGCCAACAGATTCAGAACATATAAAAGCTATGGAAGATTTGATATCGGTAGAGGAACTTGATGTTAAATATGTAACAAAGCAAGCAGAGAGTACTGAGCAGTATAAGAAAATATTAGAGAGTTATAATAATTTTAATACTAGAAGTATTGATAAACAAGCATATGACGAAAATTATGGTGGTGCATATATTGATGAAAATGGTGAGTTAGTTGTTTTACTAGTTGATAATCAAGAATTGGAGATCGCGTCTATAAGGGAGATCACCGGAAATAGTTCCATTAAAACGGAAAAGTGTCAGTTTTCTTATAATGAGTTAATGTTTGTTATTGAGACTATCAACTTAAATCTTAATTTTTTGTTAGAAAATGGAATTAGTATAGTGGAGATGTACGAAGATGTTTACACAAATAGTGTTCAAATAGGTGTTTACCAATTAGATGAAGAAAAAGAAAGTAAAATAAGGAAGATTATTAATTCGCCATGTATGGAAATATATGAAGCAAATTACCATGAGGATATGGATTCATCTTTGGAGATAAAAGCAGGAGATGTAATAAAAAGCATAGAAACAGGTCGAACTGGAAGTGTTGGCTTTTGTGCAACACAAGATGGTTACGACGGAATTGTAATTTCTGGTCATGTTGGGCGTTTTAGAGTGGAAATGATTCATCATAATGATGTGCTTTATGGTGCTGTTGCTACGACAGCATATAAAGCTGACTCACATGCCGATGCAGCTTTTGTACTAAATGTTGGAGATTTAGCTCCATCATATATGATAGATGTATATGCATGTCATAATTTAGGAACAAGTATATCGTATTTTCCAGTTGGGGCTACTATATATAAATATGGGGCGACAACGAAATTGACGAGTGGAAAAATAACTAGTCAGAATTGTACTCTTGGAAGAGATTCAGATGGAGATGGTACTATTGATTTCTATATGCATTATCAAGCAAGAGGAAGTTATGCTGCAGCAGGAGGCGATAGTGGTGGTCCTATTTTTACAATAGGAAGCGTGTATAATGGACGTATCACATGTACACTACTTGGAATCCACTGTGGAAGAGTAGGAGGCGAGGCAACGTTTTCAAAATATTATGAAATAGTGGAAGAATTAGATATTGAAGCAGTAACATATTAAAAATAAAAACACTTGGATAGTTTTTTAATTATCCAAGTGTTTTTCACATTAATTATCTAGCCATCGCTTCTATTATTTCACCCACATACATGGTGTGCATATCGTTATCTTTGTAGAAAGCGTCTTTAATACTTTTATCCGTGAAGGTTTCTTCTTCCATTGGGACTGCTGCCATCTTGCGACAGAGCAGTACGAGGTTTGCTTCATCTGGATATGGAATGCTGTGACGGAAGGCTGGTGTAAGACCAGCTTTTTCGAATTTGTTTTCGTCGCGTCCAGAATGTGCACCACAGTAGCCTAAGGCTGGATGATAGGTTTCGTCAAAGAAGGAGAGTGAGAAGAATTCTCCCTTGTCTAAAAACTCTTTGGTGTAGCGGGAGTCACGAACAAAGATGTAAACGACATTTTTGTTCCAGAGGACGCCTACACCGCCCCAACTTATGGTCATAGCGTTGCATTTGGATTTGCTTCCGGCGGTAACAAGAGCCCATTCTTTGCCAATTTTGGTGAATGGATTCATTTCTAAAAGTTCAATTGGGTATGGTTGAAATGTATGCATATGTGTAAATCCCCCTTTTGTTTATAATATTACGGTTGGATAAAAAATGTCAATTCTGTAAAAATAACTTCTGCAAAATCGTGAATGGATGCAGAAATTGCAACAGCACGAAATGGCGTCAGCAAAAATGGATATAAAAACCAGACAAAGGTCAGCGGTGTCAGTTTCTTTATATCAGTCTTAATATAGTTCAGATGATTCGACACGTTGTTTTCCCCTAAACTAATTAAAACGATAAAGCTTGCGATATAGTAGAGCACTAGCTGGAACATATATCTGCCGTAGTATACGTCTGTAAAAAGCATAGGCAGGATGCAAACACTACCAAAGAGTAATAGTAGGTAGGATAGTCGTTTCGTGTACGTATTTGTTGTATCGGTAAACATACGAAGAAATAAATAAAACAGCATGATCAAGTATGGAGAAAAGAGAACGAAAAATACAGGTAAATCCTGTACGTTATCTTCGTTTTGCTCTAAGCGTTCTTCACTAAGAGATAGGTCTTTTCCTAAGATTTCTTCTTCTAAATAGGTTTTGCCATAGGATTTTCCGGTTTCGGATAATGCTTTGGCAGAAACTTTGATTTCGCTGGCTATTTCTTTTGGGTTTTCATAGTTGTAGCTTTCAAAGTGTGAAAATAATGTAATACAGGAAATCAAAAATACAGCAAAAATAACGGTATATTTGATTTGTGTTTTTCCTTGACGGTTCATCCATTTATAAATCAGTAAAACACCAATCAGCATGGCATGGGTAAAAATAAAGTCGTGATTGATGCACATTCCAATAATTCCCAATGGTAGAATCAGCCATTCTGCTTTTCCCAAAACGAGAAGTATCAGGCTAAGCACAAGGACAATATTCAGATACAAATCCAGGCATCCATAGTTTACACTGGTTGTGTACATTGGGAATGCAAATATGGATAAGAATACTAGCAGGTGTTTTAAGTTTCGTTTGGATTCTTCTGGACAACGATCCAAGCATAGTTTGTAGAATACAAAGAGGAGCACATAAAACATAACTGTGAAAAGTCCACTGAAATTAAAGACTCCCAGGTAGTTCCATTCGACGATGCCTAATGTTTCGTTGGCGAATTGAAATAGAGTACCAACGAATCCCCGAGGAATAAAACCATAGTCATAGTTTAACGCTAATAAAGTGGTGTTATAGGTAGACATGGTAAATTTAAAATGCCGGATAAAACACACCAGTGCGAAAGCGGCTAAGGCTGGTAAAAAACGTATGAAGTTTTTCTTGGTGCTCGAGTCTGACATAGCCGTTTCTCCTTATGCAATAATATGTAAATAGTAGTAGTCCAGCCATTCCGAAATAGAACGCATGATTTCATTGATATGAATATCGTGAAGTGGAATAGTGGTGGCTGCATAAACCAAAAGCAATGGGGCATAAGCATATCTTGCCTGTACATCTGCAATCAGCTTTTCGACCTGTTCTGTCACTATTTCGTCGTGTAAGGCATAAAGTACCAGAACCACTAGTGCAAAGTAGGAAAGTCCTGCAAAAATCCAACGTCCGAAGTCAATTTTCAAAATATAACATGGAAGTATGGTTGCAGAGCAAAGTGGAAGAAGAGCATACTTGATTTTGTCTACTTTGGTTTCTGCCGCAGTGATTATATTTCTAAATAAACGTACTCCAAGAACGATAAATGGAGACATGATAAGACAATAAATCGGTAGTTCAATAAAGTTATAGATATGCTGTGGCCATTCCTGGTCCCAAGGATCAATGCCAAGGATTTCGTGGGTGAGAAGTGTTTCATAAACTTCACCACCATTTCCTAATTGGGCCGCCATCGCATAAATGGAATCGTAAGTTTCCTGACCACTTATATGGCTAAAGAAATTAAAGTACAAGAATAACACCGATACGGATAAAAAACTGGTGGCTAAAATCGCAATATATTTCTTTTGTTTTTTACCAGTGGTTTGGAAAATTTTATAAATCAGAGGATACATAAAGATGTTGTAAAATAGAAATACATATCCCTGATGAATCATCACATTAAAAATGGAAAATGGTATAATCAGCCATTCCATTTTGCCCCAGATAAGCAGGATAAGTCCTAAGAATGTCAGGAATAGCATATAGATATCTGGTCGGCCCATGTTTCGAAGGGAATAGTACATCGGTACAAAAAATATAGCAAAAAAGAGCAGGATATTCTGTGCACCATTTAAGTATTTCTCTTTTGTTTTCAAAAGAATATAAAGGGCAAGAAAAAAGAAAATGCCCATAATCACATTGGTTGCAATAAAAGTGATGTTTGCTGCATCTACGTAATTTATAATGTCTTTTGGGATAAGGGCATCCAAACCTAAGTAAAGTGTTCCCAAAAGACCACGGGAAATAAAGCCATAGGAATAGTTAAATGCCAGAATTGTAGTGTTATAGCGTCGAACTTCCTGTCCATAATAGGTGACAAAAAGTGCGAAACATACCAGCAGGAATACAAAAACAAATTGTAAAATGCTCTTTAATTTGGTTTTGTTCTGGAACATTTTGCTACTCCTTTCTTACTTATTTCATAACTAAAATATTATATAACAATTTCGCACAAATGTAAACGTAGGGCATAGAATAGGAAAAAGACATTTAAAAGGTATTTTTATGTTTCTTTCTAGACCAGGTACAAAGGATAGGAGTGCAAAGCCGGATTTGAAGGCGATGCAGGATAATATAGATGAGGGACAGCTTCGCATTCGTTTGTATAACGAGGCGGATGGAACCCCTATTACAAATGCAAGAGTAACCATTACTTATACAGGCGGACCGCAGGATACTATTGAGGAGCTTACTTCAGATAGTTCAGGGATAGTGGAACCAGTGACACTTCGTACGCCGCCGTTGGAATATTCTATGCAGCCGCAGGATAGACAGCCTTATGCAGAATATTCAGCTATCGTGCAGGCAGATGGTTTTCGGGAAATCGAGGTTTCCGGCATTGAGGTTATGTCTGGACAATTTTCGGAACAGCCAATTCAAATGGAGGCCTATGATGCACCAAGACCCGCAGAGAATAATATCGTTATCGGTCCTCACACATTATATGGGGATTATCCTCCTAAAATTCCAGAGGAAGAGGTAAAAACGGTAAATGAGTCTGGAGAAATCGTATTAAGTCGTGTGGTAATTCCAGAATATGTGGTTGTACATGATGGTCCTCCAAGTGATGCAGGTGCCAGAGATTATTATGTAAGATATCGCGATTACATCAAGAATGTAGCCTCCAGTGAAATTTATGCGACATGGCCAGATGCAACGATTCGTGCAAATGTTTTGGCGATTATGTCTTTTACATTGAACCGAGTGTACACGGAATGGTACAGGGGAATATAGTTTCGTGTGGTAAGAAAGTTATACCTGAAACTATGCAGCTCGATTTACAGAGCAATACAGTTTTAGGGGGAGAAGATACTATACCGAAAACTATACAGTCCGGTCTACCAAAGGATATGGTTTTAAGTAGTAAATTTAGGTATCTATATAGAGAATTGGAAGTCCAGCTAGAAGAAAGAAAATATAGGACAAGTAATCAGCCATACAAGGTAGTAGGTTGGTAGAGGACAAGCAGTAGAGCCAATGCGGCACTACTGCTTTTTTCTTGCATTTCGTACACTTTTCAATAACATCCTTAGCTATTAACACCACAGACACCACAATTTCCCAGCGTTAGTATTGTAAGTGTGAAGGACATAGTCCTAAAAAATAATACTTAATATAGGAGGTACACAAACATGTGTAGAAGATTAGTGGTAACAAACAAATTAAGTTTAGGTGGCAGAGAGTTAGGTTGGGAAACATATTCACTTCCTAAGGGAGAACTTGTAGAGTTTACAAGTAAGCAGTTAAAGGAAAGTATCAAAGCAGGAATTGATGAAGTGTATGGCTTGATGATTTCAGAAGAAACAGGAGAATTGGTATTTGATACAGAAAACTGGTTCACAACCAACATGATGAACAAGTTACATATCAATACTTTAGTTCCAATGGTCGAAGATGATTGTTTAGCAAATCTTTTCTATATTGTGATTGGAACTCACAAGGTCAAGGGCGAAACAATGTATGATGTGATTTCATCAAGATATGAGAGAGCAAGTTTCAATGCAGAAAAGGTCAAAACATTGCTTGATATGAAAATCATCAGCGGCGGCTGTAAATTAGAAAATGGCGAGATTGTAGTAGCATCTATGGAAAAGCCAAAGCCTGAAGCAGTAACAAAGGCAGAGGAGTTATAGCATGGAAGGCGCGGCATTACTGACAATGTTTTCAATCAATCTTGCCTGTACAGTTTATGTGCTGTCTACAATAGTTAAAGGACTATTCCTACTAATAAATGATTGTATCAATATAGGTAAAATGAAAGATTGAATTACTCAAAGGGGTACTGATTAACAAAACAGTTAGTCAGTACCCCACTTACTTTTAAACATAAGGAGAAAGAAGAAATGAAGTATAAGGAATTTATGAAAGCAGTAAAAGAAGAAGTAACACAGCGATTAGATAAAGATGTGGCGATACACCCAGTGCTAAAAAATAATGGTACAGTATATCAGGGATTGATTGTCTATGACCCAGTTTTAAATATATCACCTACGATTTATCTAGACCCATATTTTCATAGATATGTGGACGGACAGCCATTTGAAAAAGTCGTTGACGATATTGTGAAATCATATCAAGATAATTGTCCGACAAAAGATTTTGACATTTCTGTGTTTAGGGATTTTGATAAAGCAAAATCAAGAATCATCATGAAAGTTGTTAGTACAGAGAAAAACACGGAATTACTACAGAAAGCACCTAATATTCCATTTTATGACCTGTCAATCGTATTCTTAGTAGATGTGACTCAGGCTATAAATGAGGTTGCAACAATTCTAATTTACAACCAGCACTTAAACTTATGGGATGTCGATGTAGAAGAGTTATACACCTTAGCACAAGAAAATACACCAAGACAATTACAACCTCGATTAGACGATTTGCATGATGTGTTCGAATATATTACAGGAGAAGAGCCTCCATTTCTTGAAGAATTAAATATTAAGATTTTGACAAATCATCTAAGGATACATGGAGCAACTTGTATAGCATATCCAGAATTGCTAAAAGAAGTTTATGATATATTTGAAGATAATGTAGTTATTATTCCAAGCAGCATACATGAGGTGCTTATCTTTCCAGAAAAGAATTTGCCAGATGGTTATACATTAAAAGACCTTAATGGAATGATACAAGAAGTAAATAATACGCAGCTTACAGAGGATGAAATACTAAGCGACCATGTGTATCGTTTCAATGGCACAGAGTTAGAGATTATAAACTAAACAGAATCCTAAAAGGGCAGTAAGGTAAAACTTGCTGCCCTTTATAGTAAAATGATATAATGAACAATATAGCTTAAGAGGAGATAATTTATGATAATAACTATAGAAATCATACCAGGACGTTATGCAAAGAATAAAACCGACATAAAGAGAGATGTTAATGAACTCGGCTTAGGTTTAGAGAAACAGAGTTATTTATTAAATAAATATCCAATAGACGCAGAGGATAGAAGTGATGGCTTAGGGTTATTACAAAATAGAAACGCAAAATGTGTTGAGGAATTATTTTTTGAAAATAAGTACAGAAAAAATTTATATGTGATAAATACAGATTCCTTTGGCGACATAGATTATGATATTGCACGTATGTTATATATTTGGAGTGGAGAATATATTATTGGTTTTGAGTTAATTGAGGCTGCTTGGAATCCGTGGGATGCATTGATAGAGTATAGATATTCTCCATGTAGAATATACAAAGCAACAAGTGAAAATACATTATATATTGCTTTGATGACAGGGGAATTGCAAAATGTAGACGGTGGTTTAACAGAGAAAGAGATAGAAATAATTTTACAACAGTCAGAATTAATAAAAGAATTTTAAGTATAAAACTACTGCATATTATTATTTAAAGACAAATGATTTATAAAGTAAACGACCAATATAAACAATGAATATATGCATAGCTGTAGTATTTGCAATTAAAATAACCCTAATTGCTACCGCAAATACTGATAGTTTATCATGGAGATTGAAACTATACATGAATGTGACGAAATTAAAATTATGTAACATTCAATCAACCTATCAAAAAAGAGTAGCAAAACAATTATCTAAAACAAAGATAGCAATAGTAATTTTTAAAGATAACCGATAGGTACCTACATTAATGTTTTTTAATGTGACATTCCAAGTACATTGTATATTGTTCCCACAATATTCAAAATTTGAAGTCTTTTTAGAGTATTTTCTGAATGGGTATTTTCAAACCTAACAAACAACAGAACGATTCAAACCTACATGGACGATTTCGATAAGATTACATTTCAAAATTTACATAGATAGCACTAGAGTTTAATTTTTTTGTTGAAAATTTCAGATGTATTAGGTGACCTGTTTTTCTAGTAAAGAGTCTAGAAAATCAACATCACGATATAAGATAGTATAATTTTTAATTAAATGATTACGGAGTAGGAACCGTTTTCATAAATTTTTCATTCATTCAGAAAATAACCAGTACCTATCACAAGGCACTGGTTATTTTCATGTCCAAATCCCAACCAAAATATCCTTGCACCCCCAAACCCACTCCGATATAATATACTCAAAGCATCAAATGTAACCGAATGAAAGCATGAACCCAAACACTTAGATAATATGAAATAAAAATTTCATTTTTATTTTTTGAAATTGATAGAACAGCAAATAGGAGGACCCCAACCATGAACGAAAAGTTTATGAAAGTACTAAAAATAGCAATCCCGACATTAACAGTAATTCTGATTGCAAGCCAACTCTTCGGAGCCCCAGCAACCAGTCAGAAAGAAACACTAGACCTCATACAAAAGAATGAGATGATAGAAATTGAAATCGCCGTCCCTAAAGACGAGGAGCAGGGAACACTCAAACAATTAGACTGGAATATACTAGCAGAGCTCGACTCTTACCAAGATACCCTAAGAGTCCCATTCGAAAAGATATTTTATGTAACAGTAGATGAGACTACGGGTGAAAAAGTGGGTAGACCATATTTCAATGCAACAGGCGAAAATATACAGAACAATACATTTGTTAATGCTTGCAAAAACAAATTGTTTAATCAAATGCTCAATCAATCAGCTGTAATAGAAGCTTTATCAGATGCAGCTTGCAATACATACGCAGACCTTGATACAGATGATAGCTATGTAAACGCAATGATGGCATTAAATGGTTACTTCAATCTATTGCCAGATACAGAAGAAGGTTACTGCAATCCAAATAGTACATTAACACGAGCAGAATTTCTATCATTAATGATGCGCGCGGATGCCCCAGTAGATGATACACTCACATTAAATAGCAAATTTGAACAAGCTGTTGGTAAGTCAGAACATAACTTATATGCACAAGAAGTACAGCAATATAGCTATTTAAACTTATCTGACAAGAGTCTTAACTCTCAAACTTATAATGGTACAATTTCAAGAGCTGAAGTAATCCATTATATGGTAACAAGATATTATGCAGATGAACTTGCAGAACTTGATTTATCATCAACTAAAGTTACTTTTACAGATGCAAAAGATGGTGGAGACATAGCAGCAAAGCAAGAGTTCAAAGGAAAAGATTACGCCACATCCTATGAGTTAGTCTGGGCTGTGAATAATCCAGATGATGGACTTCCAACAGAATTATATAAATCACTTGTAGTAGCAGCAGAACAAGGTCTAATAGATGCAGAGTCAGACGTTAGATGGGATGAAGGCGTGACAAAAGCAGAGTGCATCGAATTACTATTTGATATGGCATCTGATGAAGTAATCCTCACACAAACTGAACACGAGGGCAGTGGCGCCGGCTCGAACGGACTTGGTAATCCAGCATATTATGATGAAACAACTGGATATTTTGACGCTGGATATGCAGAGTCAGGACTTACATATGATGAAGATATAGCAGACGGTTATGAGGGCTTCACAGTAGTAACACATGAAGATGGAACATCTCACATAGTTTACAATAAAGACGGCAGTATTTATTATCCTGGAGACCTCATGCCGAACGGAGATACCTATCCTGGCAACGAAAAAGATAAAGAGATAGCATTCCAAGAAATCATAGACGCCATGCTAGAATATGAAAAACAAAAAGGCGACAATTAATAACTAAAAAGTAACAAGGAGTTGATGAATAGCTTGGTGATAATTCATACCAAGTTATTTATCAACTCCTTGTTACATATACCAGCATTTATAGTAATTCTAATTGCCAGCCAACTCTTTGGCGCACCTTAAAACTTCACTAAACAGTTACTCAAAATAATATAATACATTGTCAAAAATTTATAAGAAAAAAACTTTATTTTTCGAAAGCACTGATTTGTAATTTTCAGTAGTTCGCGTTATAATAATAAAAAGAGTAGATTTAATTAGGAGGTGTTATAATGGAATTTACAATTGAAGATTTTTGGGCACATGATTGTAACAGAGAGATACTAAAAAGTAATGGAGTTGATTCCGAGTGCTTAATTCCATTATATCATGGTTCACCTAATAAATGTTTTATTCCACAATATGGGTATGGGGAAGATAAGCATGATTATGGAAGAGGATTTTATACAACGCTAGATTATGAACTTGCATGTGAATGGGCTGTATGTACTAGTGAGGGAGAAAATGGGTACGTACATAAGTATATATTAGATACAGTTGGATTAAGTATACTAAATCTTAATGAAGAATATGGTGTCCTAACTTGGTTGGCAGTTTTATCAAAACATAGAAGTGCAGCTAAATCTAAAAAATGCAAGCTTAACGAAAAAAAGTTGATAGATAAATATTACGACAAAGAAATAGAAAATTATGACGTAATAATAGGATATAGAGCTGATGATTCATTTTTTAGTTTTGCTAAACAGGCAATCCGAGGAGAAGTTGACATAAGCTTGCTAGATGAAATTATGAGACAAGGAAAGCTGGGATATCAAGTATTCTTACAATCAGAGAGAGCATTTGAAAAAATAAAAGAAATAGAAATGAATGAGGATGGTTATTATAGAGAAGTAGATTATCAAAAATACAGTACATTATACAATAGTAGGGATACGAAAGCACGTGACTATGTCGCTAATCTGATAGATTCAGATAGAAATACATTGACAGATACAATTGAAAAGTATTTAGATTAGGAGGAATGTTGATGCCAGCATATAATATTAATTATGTAGATGATATATCGGACTTACAAGAGACATTATTTCAAGAAATAACAAGATATAAATATGAGATTGATTATGAAAAATTTGTAGAAGGTTATATGGAATGTAAGTACAGGCAATTGTTAGATAAAGGAAATGCAAGAATTGCTAATATGACGTGGGATGAATTACTAAGTTATATAGAGAGGGATTGTAAAGGCATTATAGTTAAAGGTGATACTAATATTGACAGACTTCAGTCTGGATGGATAGGGAGAATGTATTCTTTATTACAATACAAGAAAAATATTACATCAGATGTATTATATGATAGATTACCATTAGAAAAGATGAAAACATTATTTGTTCCTTTGCATACAGTTGCAGAAGATGTAGCATTAGACAAAATAGAAAAAATATTATAATTGTTAAGGACCCACCCCACAAGGTGAGGTCCTTTTTCTATGCCTTCCACTAATAAAATTTAAAAATTTTCAATTTTTAAAAAGAAATTAAGGAGGCAATCAAGATGCAAACAAATAGCAATTCACAGATACGAATAAAGCCAATGCAGTTTATACTAGCAATATTGCTAACCATACTAGCATTAAATTTATTTAATCCAATCACTGCCTACGCCGACTACGACCAAAACGGAAAAACCGGCTCAGGCGATGCAGGTGAAGATGGTAAGCACTATATGAATGGTGTAACTGAGAACGGAACAACACCATCACTATCATTTTTATACTGGGCAGGCGACACCAGTCGTTCAGGCTACATCATGTACATCGTAGACACAGTTAAGGATGAAATACAGTCAGCGAGTCAATTAGGCATAGGTAAGGATACAAGTAAACTCGGTATATTGATGTACCCAGAAAGCTATAGAAGTTGGAATAGATACATAACAGATGAAGTATATTACACTCACTATGGCAAGATTGAAAATGCCATAGACTCTACGATTGTGGTAGGAGAAAGCACAAGTACGAGTCCAATACCTAACCCAGTTAGATATGTAGGCAACAGATGGCAAGGAAACACTGAAAAACTCAATGAGTATCTGTTCGATAAAGTAAGTGGCAGCTTCTATAGATGGCAGCTTTTATTTATTAGAGCAATTCGTGGAGTTGGTGTAAATTACAATGAAGCACTTGATGCCATGAATAGCATAGTTGATAATGATAGATATGCAATCATTATAGAACCAATAGGGGCTCAAGCAGTTTACGGAGATGAATGGTGGAGCCTAGAAAAATGTGCTGGATACACAAAAGTAAACAATGTAAAGGATTCAAATGGTAATTTTGTAGACGCTTATCAGTTCAGTAGCACAGGATTAGATTCAAAATATTACTTTAGACCTAATAGCGGAACAAAAAAGCCAGTTATAGATGATAAAGGAAGAATAGTAAGAACACTAACAACAGGCATTTACGCAGCAGAATTTGCATATCAACTTTCCGGAAAACATTATGAAAAATCACCGGGAAATCCAACATGGTTACATGAGGCATTACCTTACTCAATGACTCTTGACGAAGATTTTGATGATATTAAGGCTATTACAGATGGTTCACATCAAGTTGATAAAAATACTGTTTTTGATAGTTCTAAGACTAAACAAACGAATGGATACGCAATGGTGGTGTTTACAAAGATAAATCCATATATAAATACATATGATGTGGACACTAATCCAAAAGAGCCAGCACCATCACAAAAACCGAGTGAGGCTGAAGGAACAGATGGTAGATGTACGATAGTTAAATTGTATTATGATACCCACATTGATTTAGTGCTTAATAAAAAGACAACCACATTTAAAGACAAGTTCGAAACCATTGGTTCCACAGGGTACATACAGTTGACACCAGAAGAAAGCATAAATGGATATGCTATAGACGGATATTTCTTGACTGAGAGCAGTATAAATAATTTTGAAGAGAGATATAAGAATTATGGTGAGATGATTGGAGCATTGTATGCAGTTACAGGACAATCTCGTGGTATGAATATACATACAGCACTTAAATTTAGTATAGATAACGAGCAGTCACCTGACATAGGTAAAAATAAATACATATATATTATTTATAATAAGGCAACTAAATCAGAAGAACCTGATATAAAGGATTATGATTTTGAAATACCAGAGTCATACATCACCAAGCAAGTATTTTTCAGTCAAGCCAATCTAACAAACAATACATTAAACAGTGGTAAATCAGCATACAAGATGGCACTAACGAGTCTAGATTGGGTATCTGAAAAATTCAAATGTCCGGGACATGAAGTGTTCATAACTTGTGATAAAGGGTATCATCCACAGCATGTATATGATAGAGGTTCAGAAATTAATCAATATTTAGGATATGATTGTCTTGTGCAGCTCTATATGTACAATTGTGATGGAGATGATAAATGGGATGACTATAAGCCATGCGACAAAAAAGAGCATATACATGGTAGTAAATGTTTTGCAGAAACCATTGGTGTAGGATGTAAATTCTGTTATGCATTTGACGAAGAGCCAGATGCTCAAGGTAAATACGAAATAACACATAAATCTAGTTGTCATGTAACCCAAGGTACAAATAAATCTAGTGGCACATTAACACAGTTAACTGGTGGAGCCAATAGCTATTATGTACCAATATACGAGTATAAAAACCCATATTACTTATATAAATGTCCAGTACCAAGCTGTTCTGCACCAATAAGTTATACAGAAACAAAAAAAGAATCATTTATGCTACTAAGTGCAGATAAAGACTTAAATGATGATGACGGAAACGGTGGAGGCAATAATAATTCAGGTATATATGTATGGACTTATTCACTAGAAAAATTAGAGTTGTTAATGGCAGCACATAAGGAAGAGGTTTCACATCGTTCAAGTTATTTATATGAACAGCATGAAAATACAATTCAATTTGTATTTGAAGGTATAAAGTGCTTAGATGAAGCTCATAAACATGCTATAAGTCAAACTCCATTTCCTAGAATGCCTGAGGGCGGATGTCCAATACCATTACACAACTGTCTAACAGACGGCTGTATAGGAAAGACCAAAACAGTGTATTGTAAACCTACATTAACTGATGGAAGGGTTCAATTTGAAATAAAAAACACGCTACAAGGAAATAATCCAAGTATACAAGCAAATGTTGGAAAGGCATTTAATGCAAAAGACAGCTTAGAGGTAAATCAGAAAGCGCTATCATTTATAACAAGTTCATTTGCATTTGTACCTTATGATAGGACAACTACTTCGTCTGATAATACCAATAATAAATCAGTTAAATTTGATTACTCAACAATCCTTTTAAGGGGAGATGATAAAATAAAACTAGCCAAGTGGTTAAAGGATTCATCAGATTCATCAATTGCAACACTTCAGACAAATGCAATTAATACTTTAACGAACACACTAACCAACCAATTTTATGTTGGAAATACACCACAGGGGGATAGAAAGTTAGCAGCTTATGAAAATTCATTCTCAGCTAAATTTGAAAGTAATGCAACAAATAGCCAACTTAGTACAACAGTAAAATTTGATAGAGACTCAGATTATGCAAGTTCATGGCTGATTGGAAGTAAGAAACTGTTTAGTATAGGAGGAAAAGATGTAGAGATACCATGGTTGAAGCCATATAGCGACATAGACTGTGACAACCAATCCCGCACATACACACTCCAAACCCCATATGAAATCCCCTCCATCAAAGTCAAAGTCAATGTCTTCAGCGACTACACCAACCAAAACCCAGGCACCCCAATCCACGGCGACACCACAATATCATTCTACCCATATGTAAGAATGTATTACGACACCCCAACCCTCAAGAACCAATCAGCCCTCGTACTTGGTGAAACCCAGCGCCACTTCCAAGCCCATGACGGAGCCGACATCACCTTCACCAACGGCACCGGCCAATTAACCCTCACCACAAGCCAGTGGTATCTGGCAAAGATGATTTAACATACACCACATCATACACATCTCAATACACCTTAAAGGTGTTTATTTTTTTGCTCATTTTTATATCAAACAACATTGAAATTGTCTTCTTAAACATATTATTAAATAATCAAGAAAAAGTGCACAAAGCACTCGTCTACAATCACTTCAATACTCATTGAAAAACACGCAAACAACATTACAAAATAATTAATTAACCCAATTTTTATGGCAACCAAATGGCAGTATAACCTTGTTTATTCTGTACATCGACAGACCGTGCAACCTGTGTTAAGATGCCATTACAAGGAGGGAAAAAGTAATGGCAGCAACTTACATAGCCAATGGCTATAAACTAAAAATTAGTCGGCATCGTACGCATATCACTACTTATGAGGATATGAGACTTCAAACGACTGCACCCCTAAAAAAGGACAAGCCGAAGAAAATCAAACCATCAATCCCCAGCAACTATGCGGACTGTAATTACTATGCTAGAAAAAGAAACAGACGCAGAGTAGTAAAAGAAATCATATACAACAATTTCGCCCTACCTAATGTTGTAATGATTACTCTTACATTCGACCAGAAGAAAGCCCAACAAAACCAATCTTACACAGACCTATCTTATACACACTATGAATTCAAGAAGTTCATACAGAGAGTGGAGAGCCACTACGATGATTTTCGTTATATAGCAACATTTAACAGACAATCAAGCGGCAACTGGCACTATCACTTATTCTGTAACTTCCCACCAAATACCCCCAATAAAACAATTACACACCTATGGAGAAATGGAATCACCTACATTACCTATATCAAAACCCAAGCTGATTACCAACAATGTATGGACTATCTCATACAGAATATGAATCAAGCGGCAAACGAATTAAAAGGTAAGCGTGGTTACTTAGCACCAAAGGACATTGAACGCGACAAAGTCATAAATTCCTGGAATGATAAACACACAGAAGAATTTAATGAAGCATTTGAACGAATAGAAAATGCACCTAGAACAATACTCTATGAGACGCGAAATCACCTAGGAGTAAAAGGAAAAAGTGTAGATGAAACCACGGGTGAAATATTCGACTTTCATATTGAGGATAGAGAACTAACACCCACACTAGAGCAAGCAGGATATGAAAGTTGGGACACTATCTATACGCATCTAACATCATCAGCAGACTTTTCAGATTTATTCTCAGAACTCAAGCCTGCAACACCAAAACAGAAGAAATGGAAACATCATCATAAAAATGTGCATCCAATAGAATAAGTGTTAAATTTTAAAAATTAAGTTTTACAGTAGCATGAAGCGCCATAAGTTTCTAGGAGGTCATCAATATGCAAATTAGATTTAGAAGTATTAGAGAAGATAACATAATAGGTTTATTAATGATTACACCAGATGGCTTCGAAAGAGTTGTAGTACAAGTAATGGTTCCCAGAGACAAAGACTGGCGAGCAGACGTGGAGCTATATGACGACCTAGTCAAAATCTACAAGCGTCGCTTACAAAAGATGTTTACCCATGGGTAAAACCAATCTTCATAAATCTTATACATTGTCAGAAAAAAGCAGTAGCCAACAAATTCAAAGGCTGCTGCTTTTTTCTTGTCTACCTATCAATTCCAAATTTCCCAGACATTCCAAGGACTAGTGAGAAAATGATTTTTTGTATTGAAAATATATCAATTAAGGGGTTAAATTTTTGTATTGAAATATTGATTTTTAAATATACAAATTTTGTATTGAATTTTGTTGATTCAAAAAATACAACAAAAGGTAATTTGTTTATTTTAGGGCGAAATCGACTTGTTTTGAATATAAAAATAGCAATTTCAGAAAATGAAAGTGTTTAATGAAAAATAGTTGGTTTTGCAACCAATTCACAAATCATAAAAATTTCAGCACCAAGTCCATAAATTCTAAGAATAACCAAAGAGAACACCCAAACAATTCCACATAAATTAAAAATCAAAGAGACATCACCTATCCCCAAGGAATTCAATTTTATTCTCATACATCATTATCTACAATCATCACATCATTATCTAAAAATCAAACAACAGTCCAAACATCAAACATCATTCCCCCACCATTTAACGTGTTTTCAAAAAGTATCTACATCATTAGAAAAATCATATACTCATTGTACTAAACCATACCAGACCATGTGCTTTAGACATTCTTGGAAAAAAGTCATCACTTAAAAACAAGGAGGATGACAAATGCTTTACAACACTAAAGCGCTAAAGCACGCAGGCACAACAGTTTCTGAATACAACAGCACAGAAACGAATAAGATTACAACAACTAATAAGCAAGAGCAGGTAGGTATGGAGGATAACATAATCACTTGCACAGAAAACTTAGTGGAGTTTACTGCACCATACAAAAGTAAAGAGGTAACAGTACACCTAGAGTTTCCAGAGCAACAGAACGAAGAGGCTGTCTTAGACTTTTTCGGTAGATTAAAAGAAATTTACCTGAAAAAAATTGAAATTCAGTCTATGCAGAGAGAAAACCCTGCGTTACAATGCAACACCACAAGAGAAGAGGAGGATAAACCAAATGGCTAAAAGAGTAAGGACATTACTTAGGGTATCATCAAAGCAGCAGTTGCATGATGATGATATTCCATTACAGAGAGCTGAGGCTCAAAGATACATAGCAACTCATAAGGACTGGGTATTTGATAAGGAGTACTTAGAGGGAGCAATATCTGCATATAAGAATGGGATAGATGACAGAGATATCTTACAAGAAATCTTAGAAGATGCAAAGAATGACGAATTTGATGTGCTTCTAGCTTATATGTCAGATAGAATTGGTCGTCAGGAAGAATATGCTTTCTATGTAGCAACACTAAATAGACTTGGTGTAGAAGTTTGGACAATCAATGACGGAGAATTAAAAACAGAAGACCATGTAGACAAACTAATCACATATATCAAGTTTTGGCAGAATGAAGGAGAGAGTAAGAAAACTTCTAAACGTGTGCATGATGCTCGTGTAGAAAGTGTAAGAGAGGGCAAGTTTATTGGTGGTAAAGCCCCTTATGGCTACAAATCAGTCGATTCAGGTATTCTTAGTAATAAAGGAAGGATGCTAAAGAAACTTGTTATAGTAGAGGAACATGCTGAGGTAGTTCGTAAAATATACAGTTTAGCAATTCATCAAGGCTATGGTTATGAAAAGATTGCAAAGTATCTGAATAAAGAGGGCATACCTGCACCATCACTACCACAATGGAAAGGTGGAACAGTAGCAAGTATCCTAAAGAATCCAACTTATATGGGATATTATTCTATCAATAGAAGAAAAACAATCTACACAAAAAAGAAACTTGATAGAAGTGAGTGGACATTATCTAAAAAACAAATTCCAGAGATAGTGATTATAAGCGAGCAGGATTGGGAACGAGCACAGCTTATTAGAGAGGCTCGTAAGAATAGGATACAGGCATCAAAGGATAAGTCATTTCAGGCATTTGAAGAACAATATAATACACCATTTAGTACAAGTGGCAAGTTAGCATTAATAGGATTTACCTATTGTGGATATTGCGGCAAACGACTAAAGAACTCAGGCTATTTGAATAGATGGGAGACAAAAGAAGGAGAGAAGAAGGTATCATATGCTGGCAGATATTCCTGTCCTTCAAAATGTAAGGAACGTGGAAGTTATACTCAAGATTACTTAGAGCCTATTGTGTTTAGCATTGTAGAAGAATACATGGAAAACTTAAAAGCAGTGGATATTTCAGAAGAAATCAAAACAATGCAACGACAGCTTACAGCAGGCACAGATAAGCAACTGAAAAACATAGAAAAAGAGATTCAAAAGCTTAGAGAAGATATAGCAACACTAGAGGATAAGATACCAGAGGCAATCCGAGGAGATTACTATTTCAGTGTAGAAAAGTTATCTGCAATGATTCAAGAGAAAGAACAGAAAATTGTTAAACTGACAGAGCAGGAAAAACAGATACATCAGAAAGTGGCTCAAAATCAATTTGCTAGCAATGACTTGGAGAAGTTTATCTCAATAATTCCAAATTGGAAGGAAGAATTTCAAGATGCAGACATAGCAACTAAGAAGATGCTGCTTTCATCCTTAATAGATAGAATCGAAGTGAAAGATATGGATATTAGAATAAAATTCAAGATTCGTCTGGAAGATTTCTTGGATTTTACTAGTGAAGACGTATTACCGAAAACTATGCACAATGACGTACAGGGGTAAGGGGTATAATTTTACCATCACCTCCTCGACTGCCTATGACCACAAATTTATTCCAGGCCGCAATTATTATCAGAGTATCTCCAGAATCGTAGATGAACAGTTTGAAAACTATTTATCCAGACCTGGTATTACCCAGCCGATTTTGACCCAGTACTGTGATGGTGACAGGGTTTCCTGTCCGAACTGGATGACCCAATGGGGCAGCAAATATCTGGGCGACCAGGGCTATTCTGCGATTGAGATTTTACGATATTTTTATGGCAGCAATATGTTTATCAATGTGGCAGAAGGGATTTCGGGAATTCCAGCCTCTTGGCCAGGGTATAATTTAGGTTTGGGTGCAACTGGAGATAAGGTTAGACAGATGCAACAGCAGTTGGCAAGAATTTCTAGGAGTTATCCAGCCATCCCTACTATTCAGGCAGATGGCGTATATGGTCCATCGACAAGGGAAGCGGTAGAGGTGTTCCAATCTGTATTTGGCTTGCCAGTGACAGGGGTTGTAGATTATAATACTTGGTATGAGATTTCTGCGATTTATGTGGCAGTGACACGTATTGCAGAGTTAATGTGATAAAGGAAAAGAAAACATGCAGCAGTGGTTACTTATCAATAAAAAGGCTGATTTCAACGCCCTTGGAGAGAAATTTCAGATAGATCAGGTGACAGCACGTATTATTCGTAATCGTGAGGTTGTGGAAGAGGAAGATATTCGCAGATTTTTGAGTGGGGATTTGAAGGACTTATATGATCCACACCTTTTGAAGGATGGAGAGCGTCTTATTACAATCCTGGCAGAAAAAATTAGAGAGAAAAAAGCAATTCGTATCATTGGAGACTATGATATCGATGGTGTAATGGCTACGTATGTGTTGAAAACCGCTTTGGATAAATGTGGTGCAAATGTATCAATTCAGATTCCAGACCGTATCCATGATGGTTATGGTCTGAATCTAAATCTGATTGAAAAAGCAAGAGAAGATGGAATTGATACTATTTTGACCTGTGATAATGGAATCGCTGCACTTGACGAGATTGCTTATGCAAAAGACTTAGGTATGACAGTTCTAGTAACGGATCATCATGAGATTCCATTTGTAGAAGAAGAGGGCGTGCGTGTATACAAACAAAGTCAGGCAGATGCAATAGTAAATCCTCATCAGCAGGAATGTACCTATCCTTATAAACAGTTATGTGGTGCAGCAGTAGCATGGAAGGTGGTTTGTCTTTTGTATGAACAGTTTGGTGTTGGGTTTGCAGAAGCAGAAATCCTTTTGGAAAATGTTGCCTTTGCAACGGTTGGAGATATTATGTCTTTGACTGGGGAAAATCGTATTCTGGTTAAGGAAGGGCTCAAAAGAATCCGTAAAACCACAAATGTCGGGATGAAGGCTTTGATTGCACAGTGTGGATTGCAGCCAGAGCAGATAGATGCATTTCATTTTGGCTTTGTATTAGGCCCTTGTATCAATGCCAGTGGTCGATTGGATACTGCAAAACGTGCACTGGAATTGTTTTTTCAGACGAATCCGGTACATGCTATGCAGATTGCAAATGAACTGGTGGTGCTAAATGAAGAGCGAAAAGAACTGACCAGGGAAGGGGTAGAAGCAGCGATTCGTTTTTACGAGGAAAATGACTGTGAAAAAGATGATGTGTTGGTGATATATTTACCAGAAGTACATGAGAGTATTGCGGGCATTATTGCGGGGAGAATTCGAGAAAAATACTATAAGCCGGTATTTGTGCTTACCAAAGGCGAAGATGGTGTAAAAGGGTCAGGACGCTCTACCGAAGAATATTCTATGTATGAAGAAATGTGTAAATGTCAGGAATTGTTTACCAAATTTGGCGGGCATCCGATGGCTGCTGGAGTTTCTCTGCCAGAGGAAAATGTGGAGACTTTCCGTCAAAGAATAAATGCGCTTTCTTCACTGAGTGAAATGGATAAGAAGCAGAAGGTGCGTATTGATGTGCCGATGCCGATGGATTATGTCACCATGGATTTGGTACGTGAGTTTTCTATTTTGGCTCCTTTTGGAAAGGACAATACCAAGCCGGTTTTTGCAGATAAGAATATCCGCATAAAACGTATGTGGGTGATGGGAAAAAATAATAATGTATTAAAATTGTCTCTGGTTACGGCTCAGGGAAAACCTGTGTCAGGGATTTATTTTGGAGATGTTGATGCGTTTTGTAATTATATCGAATGCAAGTATGGCAAAAAACAGTTGGAAGCAGCTTTGTCTGGACGAGAAAATGATATAGTATTGTCACTGGTGTATTATCCAAAGATTAACAGCTTTCGCGGTGTGGATGAGTTGCAGTTTGAAATACAATATTATCAGTAGACCTTGCGAAAAAAGGAATGCCATTGTAAAATAGTACTAAATTGGAGGCATATGTATGTTTGGCAGTAGAAAGAATAAAAGAGATGAACAAATAAAAGATATTTTTGATCATATTTATCAACAGAGAGTCGTTTTTGAAACTAGTGTATCCCAGGTGGAAGAAGGTAGAAAAAGAGTATATAACGATATTTGCCAGGTGATGACAAATACCAATCAGTTAACGACGCATGCGATGTTGAATATCGAAGAAGAAGCGAAAACCATTCACAACATTGATGAATTTTCGAAGGATTTGATTGGAGCTGTTGAGGAATATGGTCAGCTGAAAATGGAAGTAGGAGAACAATTGCAAGCAGTGACCGCATTGGTGGAGGAGAATAAACATTTTACTTCTCCAGCGAAGTATTTGAGTGAAGTGCCGAATGCTTTGAGACAGAATTGTCAGTCCTATGCACAACAGTTGGATGATATGACGGAGTATGGAAAGCGCATGGGAGTACTTGCTCTGAATGCTGCAATTGAAGCAGGCAGATTAGGTGAAGGCGGCAGAGGTTTCGTTTTAGCGGCAGAAGAGATTCGACAGACGGCTGTTTCTTATGAAAAAGCAGCAGCTACCATGAAGGAAGAGGTAGAGGCTTCGCGTGAAAAAATTGCAGAGATGGAAGAGACGATTGCTCATTTGATTTCATTGATGAAGGAAAGTAATGTAGGTACCGCAAAGCTCTTTAAGAAATGTCAGGAAACACAGAAAATCATGGAAAACTCTGGTATGAGAGATTTTTCCGAGGATATGATACTGATACGGGATCAGGTTGTAAAAATGCGCAATTTAGATGAAGAAATTGCGAAATGTGCAGAACGCAATAAAATTCAGTTGAGTGACATTCAGGAAGATATACAGAATCAGAAACAGGAATTGGCAGAAATGGAAAGTGATTTGTTATTTTTGCTAGATTCAGCAGAGGAGCAGCTACAATAAGCACATAGGAGGTCAACTATGGTTACAAGCAATTTTACGTTTTTATCAAATGATGGAAAGACAGCAGTTCATGCAGTAAAGTGGACACCAGATTCAGAAGACTATAAGGCTATCTTACAGATTACACATGGTATGGTAGAATTTATCGAAAGATATATTCCTTTTGCAGAGTTTTTGACAAGTAAAGGATATATGGTAGTTGGCCATGACCATATTGGACATGGACAGTCAGTTGCGACTCAGGATGACTGGGGATATTTCTGTGAAGGGAATCCAAGTGACGTGTTAGTTGAGGATATGCATAAACTCCGTACCTTGATACAGGAGGATAATCCGGATGTGCCATATTTTATGTTAGGACATAGCATGGGTTCTTTTATGCTTCGTAAGTATTTGGCAGTGCATAACGAAAAACTGCGCGGTGCAATTATTATGGGAACTGGCTTCATTCCATGGAATGTGACAGATTTGGCTTTGAAATTAACCGCAGTTGTAGCGAAACTACGTGGTTCAAAGCATCGCAGCAAATTGATTCAGAGTCTTGCATTTGGTGCGGACTATGAGGGCTTTGACATGACCGGAGAAAAACCAGAAGATAGCTGGTTGACAAAGGATGTAGAAATTGTGAAGGCTTATTATAATGAGCCTAGATGTACGTATATGTTTACAGTAAACGGATATAAGGGATTGTTTGAAGCGGTGAATTTTAGCTGCAAATTAGAAAATGCAGAAAAGCTTCCAAAGAAACTCCCATTGTTTATTGTTTCAGGAGCACAGGACCCCGTAGGTGGATTAGGAAAAGGGGTTAAGGAAACATATGATATGTATAAGGAAGCAGGTATACAGGACCTTACATACAAATTGTATCAGAATGACCGCCATGAAATTTTGAACGAAACAGATAAACAGGTAGTATTTGAGGACCTGCTTGCATGGATGAATGTGCGAATTGATACATAGAATTTAGTGAGATACAAAGGAATTAATAAGAATTAGTATGGTACAAAAAATTATAGAAAAGAAAAAATGGATTATTGTCATAGGGGTAGTAGTGATTATTTTTGCAGCAATTTACCTTGGAGTATCCGTTTATTTCATGAGTCACTTTTATTTTGGAAGCAAAATAGGAGATGTGGATGTGTCTGGTAAATCAGCTGCTGCTGCAGATGAAGAACTGCAAAAGACGATGGAGGAGTACGAATTGACTATCAGGGAGATAGATGGTACTACGGATTCTATTTTAGGCGAGGCGATTGCATTAGAAATAGAATGGAATACATCACCAGCCTCCTATATTGAAAAACAAAAGGGCTTTGATTGGATTGCGAAAATATGGCAGACAACTACATATGAGATAGATGGCAGCTTTTTCTTTGATGAAGCAAAGTTGTTAAATGAGATTGCAAGTTTATCTGCAATGGATGAAGCGAAACAGATTTTACCAATAGATGCAAAGATATCGGAATATGATGCTGAAAAAGGATATACATTAGTACCTTCTGTACAGGGAACAGCAGTAGATACAGAGGTGTTTACTTCTAAAATTAAGGAATGTATTCATTCGTTGGATGCAGATTTAGATATGGAAGAGGCAAATTGTTATATTCAGCCAAAGATTGCAGATGATAATGAGACACTTTTAGCTCTCATGGATGAACTGAATCAGTGCTTGGAAACGGTAATTACGTATCAGGTTGGAGACAAAACACAGGTGTTAGATGCATCTGTTTTCCAGCCATGGCTTTATGTGAAAGAAGATTTTACAGTAGGTGTGAATGAGGAAGCTGTATCTTCTTACGTAAAGGAACTTTCATCTACATATAATACTTGTTATAGTGCAAAGAAATTCATGACTTCTTATGGACAGGAGATTACGATTACAAACAGTCACTACGGCTGGAAGGTGGATAGAGATGCGGAAACATCGGCTATCGTATCAGATATTATGGCGGGTGTGCCTGTTACAAGAGATTTGAATTATTCTATGACAGCAAACAGCCATGGTAGCAATGATTATGGTAATTCTTATGTGGAAATCAACCTGACTGCCCAGCATTTGTTTTTATATGTAAATGGACAGCGGGTATTGGAGACGGATTTCGTTTCTGGTAATACAAGTAACAACTGGGATACACCAACGGGCATCTGGGGTGTTACCTATAAGACGAAGGATGCTACTTTAAGAGGTGCGGATTATACAACGCATGTAGATTATTGGATGCCATTTGCAGGAAATGTTGGTATGCATGATGCTTGGTGGAGAACTACCTTTGGAGCAAGCTATTACAAAAGAGAGGGCTCTCATGGATGTCTCAATATTCCACCTGCGAAGGCAAAAGTAATTTATGGATATGTAAGTAAGAATTTCCCTGTTATAGTATATCAATTAGAAGGCACACAGACAGAAGCAGGAATCGAACATGATAAGGCTTATGTCGTGATGGATGCAATCGATGCAATCGGAATCGTATCCATTGAAGAAGAGTATGTAGTTACAGAATGTAGAGCACAATACGAGGCCTTGTCGGATTTGGCGAAATCTTTTGTAACGAATTATCAGGTTTTGGTAGATGCAGAGAATGTATTAGATTATCTTAAGGAAAAAGCCGGTATGTAAATTATTCATGAAAGAGAGAGGATAGGTATGCAGGCTATTTTTGAATCTATTAACAGCATATTTTCTTTTATCGGACCGTTATCCGATTTTCTTTGGGATTTTCCGACCAATTTTGACTGGTATGCGAACATTCCAATATTAGGAAATTTCTCCTTTGCAATTATTTTGCTTGTGGGTTCTGGTATTTTCTTCAGTTTTAAACTGGGATTTATGCAGGTAACTCATTTTAAAAAGGGAATCGATATCATGACGGAGAAAAGAACCGTTGAAACGGGAATTTCTCCTATGGCGGCATTTTTATTAAGTTCTGCGATGCGTGTTGGCCCGGGAAATATCATTGGTGTTACCGGTGCTATTGCAGTTGGTGGTCCGGGTGCCCTGTTTTGGATGTGGATTTCTGCATTTTTTGGAATGGCGGTAGCCTATATGGAAGCAGTTCTCGCACAGATTTTCAAAGAGAAAAAGGGCGATGAATTTGTTGGTGGACTTCCGTTTTATGGAAGAAAACTTCTTGGAAATAAGGTTTGGGTAGGTGTATTTCTGTCTATTTTATATATCCTGTATGCATTATGTTGTCTGCCAGCTCAGGGCTTTAACGTAGTTTCTTCTATTGGAACAATGGCTGAAATCGTCACAGGTAGTAGTATTGCTAGTGATGCTATGTTTTATTATATTGTAGGCGGAATCATTATTGCGGTGACTGCGATAATTGCCTTTGGCGGTATCAAAAAGGTAAGTAAATGGACTGACCGAATTGTACCTGTAATGGCGGTTTTATATATTGCTACAGTAGTGGTACTGATTCTTTTGAATCTGGAGCAAATTCCATATTTCTTTTCTGCTGTTTTCGGTGGAGCATTCCAACCAGAGGCATTCTTTGGTGGAGCTTTCGGTACTGTTTTAGCACAGGGAGTTAAGAGAGGGCTCATGTCCAATGAAGCAGGTCAGGGTACCATCACTATGTCGGCTGCTTCTGCAGATGCGAAGCACCCTTGTGAACAGGGAATTTTAGCATCTATTGGTGTGTTCTTAGACACGATAGTTATCTGTACACTTTCAGGTTTCGTAGTAGTTATGGCACATTGCTGGACGGGAGAAAATGCAGTTGCCTGGGCGGCTATGGATAAACTACCGAAGTTTAATGAGTCGTTGGCGACTCTTACGCCAGGTACAGCCTTTAATGCAATCGTAACATTTGTGATTACCTTATGTTTCTGTTTGTTTGCATATACATGTTTGCTTGGTATGATTAGTTTTTCGGAAATTGCTGCGAATCGTATCAAACAGAGTAAAGGCTTTATCAATGGTGTGCGTATTGTAGCCATTGCGGTTGCAACATTTGGTATCCTTTGTAATATTGCAGGTCTTGAACTTGGAAACCTTTGGGCATTTTCTGATTTGGGCAATATTCTTATTGTATTCTTTAACGTGCCTATTGTATATGTTGGTGCGAAATATGTATTTAGAGCCACAGAACACTTTAAGAAAAGCGATGGTACACCATTTACTTCCAAAGTAATTGGAAGAGATGATTGTACATATTGGGATGAGAAAGCAAAAAAATAAAAAGATAAGAAAGGGCGTTGACAAAGTTATATTTGCGACAGCCCTTTTTATATTGACAGTTTGTATTATTTGTATTATGATTGATAATACAAAGAGAGGTAATGAGTATGATTATCGCAATCAATGAATATTCAGACATTCCAATTTATATACAAATACGAAATCAAATTGTGCTAGGGATTTCAGATGGCAGGATTGCACCAGGTGAGCAGTTGCCAACGGTAAGAGGCTTGGCAGAGGAGATGGGGGTCAATTCCATGACGGTGAACAAAGCCTATCAGATGCTCAAGCAGGAGGGATATATCTATACGGATAGACGAAATGGGGCCAAGGTTAGAGAACAGTTGAATTTCTCTCCGGAGCTGTCAGAGGATTCCAAAGAGGCTTTGCAGCGTGTGATTTCGGAAGCGAAGATTAGAGGAATAACCAAGGAAGAGTTTTATAAAATATGTGAATCTTTTTATGAATAATGAGACAAGGAGGAAGAGTTATGAGTATAATGTCTATTATTTTTCTAGTAGGATGCTATCCATTTTTATTTATCATGTATCTCATGTTTCGAAATGTAGGAGATAAGAACGGATACTGTTTTGGAGCGACGGTAAGTAAAGAATTAAGAAATGATGAAGCGTTGAAAGCGATTGATATGGACTTTCGTAAGACTTTAAAGAAATACACTATCATATTGGCGATAGTGCCATTTATCAGCTTTTTTATTCCTTACATATCAATTGAGTTTACCATTTGGATGATTTGGATGCTGGTGATGTGTTTTTATCCAATGTTTTTGTATGCCAGAGCAAATAAGCAGATACAGGATTTAAAAAGGGAGCGAGGATGGGAGCAGATAAGTGAGATCGCATATACGGATTTGAAACTGGCAGATACTCCTAGGAAAGTAAAGTTCTTTACATTCTTGCCAACTTTGATTTTAAGTGCACTTCCAGTTGTTTTAGCTTTTGTTCTGTTTCAGGATGCGGGATTTGTGGCAATTCGTTTTTGCCTGATTACATTTGCAGCCTGTACACTTATGTTTTATTTATTTGCAGTTTTAACAGATAGACAGAAAGCTGTCGTGATTAGTGAAGATAGTGATACAAATTTGAATTTTGCCAGAGCCAAAAAACAGATTTGGAAAAATTTCTGGTTGCTTTGTGCTTGGTTGAATACAATATTTACATGGGTTGTTTTAGTTGGTATGTATTTTAGACACAATGCTATCGCGATTTTGATATGGGGTTCACTTATTTATGGTGTGGTAGCTATGGTTATTGCACTGCAGCTTATAAAAAAGATGAATGAACTGAATGAAAAATACGAGTCGAAAAGAACGATTGTAGATGTGGCTACAGATGACAGACATTGGAAATATGGTATGATGTACTATAATCCAAAGGATACACATGTTATGGTGGAAAATCGTATGGGTACTGGAACATCCATGAATATGGCAACAGGAATCGGAAAAGGAGTATATATTTTTGCTGCTCTGTGTCTATTAATTATTCCAGTTATGTGCATTTGGATGATTATGCTTGATTTTACCCCAATCCGAACAGAGGTGGTGGACGATACCATCGTATGTACGCATTTGAGTGTGGAGTATGAAATTCCAATGGAAGAGATAATGGAATATAGCGTTCTTACAGAAATGCCACATGTAACGAAAGTGGCAGGCAATGGTATGGACAATGTTTACAGTGGAACATTCGAAATCTACCGCGAAGGTATGTTTGAAGCTTTTTATAATCCACAAAATAATTTGTTTATCAAGATTGAAACAGAAGAAGAATTGTATTATATTAGTGGTGTTGATGATGCGGAAACGCAGAAAGTAATTGATAAATTAGAAAAATAGGAGTTTTGCTATGGTTTGGCAGAAGGTATTGGATAAGTTTAAAGAATTATTTGGTGATGAAGGAGAAATCGGAGTTTATTTTGCACCAGGTCGCGTGAATATGATTGGTGAACATACGGATTATAATGGTGGACATGTATTTCCATGTGCCCTTACCATTGGTACATATGGTGTAGCAAGAAAACGAAATGACAGAAAGCTTCGTTTTTATTCCATGAATTTTGAAAAAAGAGGAATTATCGAATCCTCACTAGATGATTTAACACCATATAAAGCTGCAGGCTGGACGAATTATCCGAAGGGCGTTATCTGGGCATTTGGAGAAAAGGGAATGCCAGTAGAATGTGGTATGGATCTTGTGTTATTTGGAAATATTCCAAATGGGTCAGGCCTTTCGTCTTCTGCATCAGTAGAAGTGCTGACTGGATTTATATTGAGAGATATGTTTGGCTTTGATGTAAAGAATCAGGATTTGGCATTGATTGGTCAGTATTCTGAAAACAAATACAATGGTGTAAATTGTGGTATCATGGATCAGTTTGCCATTGCAATGGGAAAAGAAGGTCATGCGATTTTCCTTGATACAGCTACCTTGGAATATGAATATGCACCAATTCAATTGGACAATGCCAAAATCGTAATTTCCTGCAGTAATAAAAAACGAGGTCTTGGAGATTCTAAATACAATGAAAGACGCAGTGAATGTGAAACCGCATTAGCAGAGCTTCAAGTATGTAAGAATATCAAATCCCTTGGTGATCTTACAGAAGATGAATTTGAAGCGTCAAAGGAGAATATCCAATCAGACATTCGCATTCAGCGAGCAAAACATGCAGTATACGAGAATCAAAGAACCATAAAAGCAGTGGAAGCATTACAGAATAATGATGTAGCATTATTTGGAGAATTGATGAATGCATCCCATGTTTCCTTACGTGATGACTATGAAGTGACTGGTATTGAGTTGGATACTCTCGTAGAGGAGGCATGGAAGGTAGATGGTGTTATTGGTTCTCGTATGACAGGTGCAGGCTTTGGTGGTTGTACAGTAAGTATCGTTAAAGATGAAGCAGTAGATACCTTTATTGAACAAGTTGGAAAGGCATATAAAGATAAAATTGGTTATGCAGCTGATTTCTATGTAGTAGAAATTGGTGATGGACCAAAGAAACTTGCATAAAATCAAAAACAAAAGGATTCATTTGCTAATTCTTTACTGTGATAATCTAGACATTCTATCGCTTTTAGGGTAGAATGTCTTTTTATAATAGGAAAAAATTGTTTTGGAGGCGTTGTATGAAAAATTGGGAAAACAACGTGCGAAAAGTAGTTCCTTATGTGCCTGGAGAACAGCCACAAAAGGAGAAAATGATTAAACTAAATACCAATGAAAACCCATACCCACCTGCGCCTGGTGTGCAGAAGGTGTTGGAGTCATTTCAGGCGGACAGATTGCGTAAATATCCGGATCCTGTGGTAGGTAAGCTGGTGCAGGCGATTGCGGATTATTATGGGGTGAAAAAGGAAGAAGTATTCGTAGGAGTAGGCTCAGATGACGTGCTTGCCATGATTTTTATGACCTTCTTTAATTCGAAGACACCGATTTTGTTTCCTGACATTACCTATTCTTTTTATGATGTGTGGGCAGATATGCTGCGTATTCCATATCACAAGATTCCATTGGATGAAGATTTATGTATTCATCCAGAGGATTATCACAGAGAAAATGGTGGGATTATCTTCCCAAATCCAAATGCTCCAACAGGAGAACTGTTAAAGATGGATGCGGTAGAAGATATTATTCAAAACAATCCAGATGTGATAGTTGTAGTGGATGAAGCATATATTGATTTTGGCGGAGAAAGTGCGTTACCTCTTATCGAAAAATATGATAATGTAATCGTGGTACAGACCTTCTCCAAATCTCGTTCAATGGCGGGATCTCGTATCGGATTCGCGATTAGTAATGAGAAGGTGATTCGATATTTGAATGATGTGAAATATTCTTTCAATTCCTATACGATGGATGCTCTTACTATTGAGCTTGGTACAGCAGCAATTCAGGATAAAGAATATTTCGAGATGACTCGTAACAAAATTATTACGACAAGGGAATGGACCAAATCTGAGTTATATAAACTAGGTTTTGATTTTGGAGATTCTAAGAGTAATTTTATTTTTGTAACTCATAAGGAAATTCCAGCAGTAGAGTTGTATCAGGCTTTGCGAGAGGCAGATATTTATGTCAGATATTTCAAGAAGCCAGAGAGAATTGATAATTATCTGCGGATTTCCATTGGAACGGATGAAGAGATGAAGGAGTTAATTGATTTCCTGACATCTTTTATCAATAGATAATTAGTGACGTTATAACAAAAAGAAAGGATTATGAAATGAACTTTTTATTTGACATTATCAAAGGTATGTTAATCGGTGTAGCAAATATTATCCCAGGTGTAAGTGGTGGAACTATGATGGTTTCTATGGGGGTGTATGAAAAAATCATCGGTGTAGTAAATAATTTATTTAAAGATATTAAGAAAGCTATTCTTACTTTATTGCCATTGGGAATTGGAATGTTACTTGGAATAGCAGTGTTTTCTTTCATTATTCCATGGTGTTTGGAAGTATATCCATTTCCAACCAGCTTTTGCTTTATCGGTTTAATCCTTGGTGGTGTACCAGCAATTATTAAGCCTGCAAAAGAAAGTCTTCACAAGGAAGGCAAAAGCATTTCAGCTCCACATATTATTGCGTTTGTATTTTCCTTTGCACTTGCAGTAGGAATGGCAGCTATGAATGAAACACAGACAACTTCTGCAAATTTTGATTTGAATCCTGGATTTATGATTGTTATTTTCCTCGTAGGTGTAGTTGCAGCAGCGACTATGGTTATTCCAGGTGTGAGCGGTTCCCTCGTACTTATGATTTTAGGTTTTTATGCAGGTATCATGTCATCTATTAGTGGATTTATTTCAGCTGTATTTGCATGGGATTGGAATTTAATTTGGTATTATGTGGGAGTGCTTGCTCCATTCGGTGTTGGTGTAATTGTTGGTATTTTTGCAGTAGCCAAATTAATCGAATTTTTATTTGAAAAATTTCCATCCATTACTTATTGTGGAATTTTAGGTCTTATCGTGGCTTCTCCAATTGCTATCGTAATTAAGATGGGAAACAATAATATTAATGTAGTAACAATTATTGTAGGTATCGTACTTCTTGCAGTAGGAACATGGTTTACTTATTGGTTTGGAAAGAAGACCGAAGGTATGGAATAGTGTATGTTACAAAAAGGGCGTCGACAAAGTTATCTTTGCGACGCCTGTTTTATTATGTTCGTTTTATTCGAGTGCCCAAGTTGAAGAAGTGGAAACCACCAGTTAGGCCGACGATAGTGCCAATGATAACTAAGAGGCCCTGAAGCTCTGGACTGGTTAGTGTCAACCATTGTGATGCGGTAGTTCCCCACAAATTGAATAAGAAGTGGAAGAATATCGCATGGTAGAGGGAAACGCCTTTTTCACATATATAGCCCATGAAAAGACCGAGGATAAAAGTATAGCAGCCCTGAAGCGGATTCATGTGGAAGACTCCAAACAGAAATGCTTGTATGATGTTGGCAATCCAAAATGGAAATGCTCTTCGGGCGATGCGATAGGTTACACCACGGAATATAAGTTCTTCTCCGATTGGTGCTAAGCATACGGAGTATATCATCATAAGTAGTGGAACCTCACCAGAAAGTCCTGCATTTTCGATGAGTTCCATGTAATCTTCCAGCCAGTTTGGAAATGCCAGGGAAATCATGCTGGTAACGATACTGCTCATAAACTGAGAGCCTGGAACAAGGAGAACCAAACCAAGTATTTCATAAGGATGAAAGTCCTTTTTAAGGTTGATTTTAAAATTGCCACCGCAACTTTTGTAGTACCAAATAGCAAATACAGTAATACATGATACGGAGAAAATGATACTTGCAATTGTATTAAAATTCATATCAGATGCAAGAATAAATAAGTCTTCTTCTGTATAAATCTTACCTTGTATTGCTGGTGCAATATTAAAAAGGAACACAGACGCAATAAATAAAAGATAGTATACCGCTACAAATTGTATTCCAATTGCAAGGAAAAATGGTACAGATGAAAAAAGAAGTGTCGTAATTTTCTTCATAAATATTCCCCTATAAAACAAAAATCGTGTTTATATTATATCATACTGAGAAGTGAATTCAACTTTAATTCGCAAAGTAGGAGTCCCATGAATTCCGATTTGGCGACGCCTTATCTTAGAATTCGTAATAAATATGTCGTTGTGTCTTCTAGGAAATTTCTCTCGGTTAAGTAAAACGCGTATTTTCTAAGAAACACTCTGTGTGCTTTTATGATTTATTATGTCTGTCAAAAGTTTTACAATCTGCACCACTTTGTCCGTGTGCAAAAGGACACCCTTACGAGGATTTCGTAGTTTCTCTTATGCGGGCAGAATTATAAAATGTCATGAGCCATGCAAACTGTCTGAGGTGCCGCACTTGCACCGAGTTTTTGCATGGCTCATGCAATATCAACTTTATAAGACGGCCCACATTAGAGAAACAGAAATAGGAGTACGGTGTCTGTTGCACACGGACAAAGTGGCGCAGATTGTAAAAGCTATGCCAGACACAAAAATTAAGCACGCAGAGTGTTTCAAGAAAATAAACGCGTTTTCATTAAAGGTTCGAAATTCCCTAGAAGACACAGCGACATATTTTATTTCCAAAAGTAACATAAGGCGTCGCCAAATCGGAATTCATGGGACTCCTACTTTGTGAATAGCAGTAGTTGTTCAAGAAACTTGTTTACTATAACACTTTAATGTGCTAAAATGTATCTACCTAAAGAAAGTAGAGGAGATAGGTATGGAAAAGGGGTTACATTCTGCAGCAGTAAATCATTTTTTCGAAGCGGTATTGTCACTGGAGAATAAAGAAGAATGTTATAAATTCTTTGAAGATGTATGTACGGTAAAAGAATTATCTGCAATTGCACAACGTGTCGAGGTTGCGAAAATGCTCCGAGAAGAGAGAACCTATTTAGATATTGCAAAAGAGACAGGTGCTTCTACTGCAACGATTAGTCGTGTGAATCGTTCTCTTAATTATGGAAACAAGGGCCTGGATATGGTTCTAGAACGAATTAGCCATACAGACGTAAAGGATAAATGATAGACGTATTAACCAAAAAAAGATACCCCCATATATGAAATTGTAAGCCTTACGTTAGTACAGCTACAATTTTATATATGGGGGTAATTTTAGTCTTCCGTAGTTAATACGTCATCGATCATTTTTTCAATCATCTGTTTTTTGATATAGATATCAAAACTGAGCAGACAGATGAAACTGAAGGTCTGTAAAAGCTCCTGATCTTCTTCTGGATAGTCGGTAAAGGTTCCTTTGGCAATCTGGTATTTTTTAGAAAACTCCTTTAGCACCTTGGTAGATTCTTCTTTTTCCATATCGAAGATTTCCTTATAGATATCTTCCATATTGAAGCCGTCTTTGTTACCGAAATATTTGTCGGTGATAGGATTTAATACCGAATGAATATCGCTGATGCTTAAGATGTTTTTGAGATAGTAAATAAAAATCAAGCAAAGCAAATGTTCTTTGGAATATTTCTTTTTCACAGGAGGGGGAAGCAGGTCGTTTTTGGTGTAGTTGTTAATCATAGTTTTGGTTAACAATTTGTCATCCTCACGACGCTTGGACATTTCCAACTGATCATCCATAAAGCTGGTAATCTGGTCCATATATAAATCAATATTTGGAATAGACTCAGGACTGATATAATCGATACCATTTAATTTATCAAGTAGACTAAGGATGGCTTTTTTCATATCTGAATTTGATGTGTTGCTCATTTTAAATCACCTCTTGCGTTTTTTGTGTTAAAAAATAAAATTTTTATTTGTATTATATAGTATTTGAAACTAGATGACAAGAAAAAATAGTGAGGTTTTGTCATGGAAAAATTTGATTATGCAATTTTGAAAAATTCAAACGTAATTCAGGAGAAACGATTGCCCGTACATTCGAACCACGTATGTATGCCGAATTGGTTTGAGGCGGAACAGAATTCTTTTCGCATGAGCCTGGATGGTTTATGGAAATTTGCTTATGCGAAAAATATGGATTTGGCAGTCGTGGATTTTGAGAAAGAAGAATACAACTGTAAGGGCTGGGATGAGATTCGTGTGCCTTCTTCACTTGAAGTAGAAGGTCATTTTCTCAGTGAGATTACAGAGGAATATAACCCTGTGGCGAGCTATGTAAAATATTTTACACTGCCAGTAAATATGCGAGGAGAGCGTGTGTGTATTTCTTTCCAAGGGGTAGAAGGTGGTTTAGCAGTATGGCTAAACGGCCAGTATGTAGGATATAACGAGGAGCCTTTTGCACCAGCAGAATTTGAACTGACCCCATATTTGAAGGCGGGAGAGAATAAGCTGGCGGTTCGTGTGTGGAAATGGACTTCTAGCAGTGTGACCGAGGAGGAGTGCCTTCGTTTTTGGGGAATCTTTAGAGGAGTATATTTGTATGCAGTTCCTAGGACTCATATTTGGGATTTGCAGATTGTGCCAGAGGTTTCCGAGGACCTTTCAGAAGCGAGTTTAACAATCCTTACAACTACCTGTGGAAAGGGCGAAATAGAGGTTCAACTTTTTGACGATACCATGCAGGAAGTATTGGGCGGTGTAATGGCAATTGAAGAAGGGGAAGAAGGCTCGGATGACATACAATCCGGGATTGCAGGAATGATCATGGATCCAAAACTTTGGAGTGCAGAGACACCAATTCTCTATACACTTCAGTTAGAAGTGAGAGATGAGAATGGTGATTTGACAGAGGTTACCAGTCAGTCTGTAGGCTTTTGTCGATTCGAGATG
The DNA here is from genome assembly GCA_017481285.1 of Agathobacter sp. Lineage (GTDB taxonomy): Bacteria > Bacillota > Clostridia > Lachnospirales > Lachnospiraceae > Roseburia. The sequence continues at coordinate 40,532 of JAFUPI010000003.1, forward strand.
AAGGATGATGTGATGCACTTAAATGGCAAGCCAGTTGTATTTAAAGGTGTAAACTGGCTGGGGCTTAGTGCAGACAGAAGTCGTGTATTAACTCGCGAAGAAATGCGAGATGCTGTTGTGACCATGAAACAGAACAATATCAACACAGTATGGGCAAGCCGTTTTTTAGATTCTTCCTACATGAATGAGTTGTGCGATGCATACGGTCTTTATGTAATGAAGGAAGATGAAAATTATGATAACGCACTGCAATATATGGAGTGGACCAAGAGTGCATTTTCGACTAAGCTACAGGAGATAAAATATAACTGTCAAAATATTACAGTAACTTTTGACGAAAAGACATTTACTGTGTGGAATCAAAACCTATTCCGTAATACCAATGTATATCAGGCGTTTGTTCTTTTACAGAAAGATGGACAGGCGATAGCGAAATTCGAAATGGAGATTTCGGTTGCTCCTTTGGAGAAGAAAAAATACGATATTCCACAGCAGTTTTTGGATATTATGGATAATTTGAAAATTGCTAGTATTGTAAGTGGGGGAGAAACTCCAGAGTTCGCGGTTACGGTTTCCTTCTGTCTAAAAGAAAATAATATGTGGGCAAAACGTGGACATGAAGTGGCTTTTGGGCAATATATTTATAAGAAAGAAGTCTTACCTTATGAATGTGAAGAACCAATCGAAGTAGTACAAGGAAGAAATGCGATAGTTGTAAAAGGCTGTCATTTTAGTGCTCTTTTCTCAAAAGAGGATGAGGGTCTGATTTCGTATGTTTACGGTGGTAAGGAAATGCTTAAGAGTGCTCCGCTTCCAAATTTTTGGCGAGTGCCAATGGAGAAGGATGCAGAAAGACTTACACAACAAAACTATGTACAGTGGAAGCTTGCAAGTATGTATCTTACGGTAAAAAATCAGGAAAATACACCTCTTATCGAAGAATTGGAAAATAGTGTGAAAGTAATATATAACTACTATATGCCTACGACACCTGCGAGCGGTTGTCAGGTTTGCTACCATGTGTTTGGCGATGGAACCATTGAAACGACGATGATCTGTGATTCGGTGGAGGAACTTGGAGAGATGCCAGAATTTGGTATGATGTTTAAGTTGGATTTAGAGTATGATCGAGTAAGATGGTATGGTTTGGGACCAGAAGCAACTGATACAGAAGACCAGAAAGGCGGCAAATTAGGTATTTATGAAAATAAAGTAGCCGACATCTTGACTGGAAATTGTGTTTCACAAGAGTATGAAAATATATGCGGCGTGCGTTTCGCAGAAGTGATGAATCACGCAGAATGTGGTATGTGCTTCTTTGGAGATGCAATGTCCTTTTCTGCATTGCCATATACACCTCATGAACTGGAGAATGCTGCAAATGATTCTAAACTCCCAGAGGTGCAAAATACGGTTATTCGAGTTGCTTTGTCGGATGTTTCCAAGAAAAAGGTATTTACATTCTGCTTCCGTGGTGTATAATAATACCAAACATATGTGCGATTAGCGTGGAAAAGGAATTAGAATATGAGTATTTATGATACATTGAATGAGGAACAGAAAAAAGGCGTATTTACCACAGAAGGGCCTGTTTTGATTTTAGCAGGAGCTGGTTCTGGTAAGACCCGTGTGCTTACCCATCGAGTGGCTTATTTGATTGAGGAATGCGCGGTAAATCCATATAATATTATGGCGATTACCTTTACCAACAAGGCTGCAGGTGAGATGCGTGAGCGTATCGACGATATGGTGGGATATGGCTCGGAGAGTATTTGGGTAGCCACCTTCCATTCTACCTGTGTACGTATTTTGCGAAGATATATTGACCGCTTGGGATATGACACGAATTTTACAATTTACGATGCGGACGACCAAAAGACTCTGATGAAAGAAATCTGTAAGCGATTACAGATTGATACCAAGATTCATAAGGAGAAGACATTTTTGAATGTGATTTCTTCTGCGAAGGATGAACTGGTAGACCCAATTGAATTTGCTACCAGAGCAGCAGGCGATTATACGAAGCGTATTCAGGCACAGGTTTATACGGAGTATCAGAGGGAATTAAAGCAGAACAATGCGTTGGATTTTGATGACTTATTATTTAAGACAGTAGAGCTTTTCAAGCTGGATAAGGATGTACTTGCTTCTTATCAGGAAAGATTCAGATACATCATGGTGGACGAGTATCAGGATACGAATACAGCACAGTTTGAATTGATTCGACTTTTAGCATCCAAGTACAAGAATTTGTGTGTAGTAGGTGATGATGATCAGTCGATTTATAAGTTCCGTGGAGCAAATATTTATAATATTTTGAACTTTGAGAAGCATTTTCCAGATGCAACGGTGATTAAATTGGAACAGAATTACCGTTCTACACAGAATATTCTGGATGCTGCCAACAGTGTCATTGCCAATAATGTAGGTCGTAAGGATAAGGCTCTTTGGACAGATAATGGTAGTGGAGATAAAATCGCTTTTGAACAGCTGGAGAGTGGCTATGAGGAAGCGGATTTTGTAGCAAGAGATATTGCTGGTAAAGTGAGAAGAGGAGAATACACGTACAAGGATTGTGCGATTCTTTATCGTACCAATGCCCAGTCCCGTCTTTTTGAAGAGCGGTTTATCGTTTCGAATATTCCGTATAAGATTGTGGGCGGTGTAAACTTCTACTCTAGAAAAGAAGTAAAGGATATTCTGGCATATTTGAAAACGATTGACAATGGCAGGGATGACCTGGCGGTCAAACGTATTATTAATGTACCGAAGCGAGGCATTGGAGCGACATCCATTACGAAGGTAAGCAATTATGCTTTCGATAACGAAATTCCATTTTATACTGCACTGAGACAGGCTTCTGATATTCCAGGACTTGGAAAGGCAGCAGACAAGATTCGCCCATTTGTCATGTTTATTCAGTCTATGCGTGCAAAACTGGATAATGGATATACACTGACACAGTTGATTCTGGATATTATCGAGACGACAAGTTATGTAGAGGAATTGGAAGCAGAAGGGACCGAAGAAGCACAGGCTCGTATTGAAAATATTGATGAATTGATTTCCAAGATTTCTTCCTACGAGGAAGGCGAAGAAAATCCTACTTTGAGTGGATTTTTGGAAGAAGTCGCTTTAGTTGCGGATATTGACAGCCTAGATGAAAACAGCGATTATGTGGTGCTGATGACCTTACATAGTGCGAAGGGCTTGGAATTCCCAAATGTATATTTAGCTGGTATGGAAGATGGATTGTTCCCAAGCTATATGTCAATTACGAGTGATGATGCTACGAATGAGCTGGAAGAAGAACGTCGTCTGGCTTATGTAGGTATTACACGAGCCAAAGAGCATTTGACGATTACAGCGGCACGTAGCCGTATGATTCGTGGAGAGACGCAGTTTAATCGTGTATCACGCTTTGTCAAAGAGATTCCAAGGCATTTATTGGGAGGCGAGATTTATGAGCCAAAGGCTGCTGAAGAACCAGTAGAGGATAATGCATATCAGAGAGCGAAGAAAGCATTCCGGACATCTGCCACTTCCTATAGTGCGTATAATCAAAGCTACCAAGGTTCCACATTTGGTGCATCTAAGAATAAGGTTCCAACATACACACCGGTTACGAACCAGCGTTCCTTTGCATCAACGAATACGGCCAAAGCTGCCCTGGAATATGGTGTTGGTGACCGGGTTCGCCATATCAAATTTGGGGATGGTGAGGTTATGGCTGTAGTAGAAGGCGGAAGAGACTATGAGGTTACGGTTGACTTTGATAAGGCAGGAACCAAAAAAATGTTTGCCTCCTTTGCAAAATTGAAAAAATTATAAAATAAGTATTTTTTTATAGGAAAAAGGGAAATCTTATGGTATAATTATAATAATATAAAACGTGTTAAAGGAGTGGGGAAATATGAAAAACTTTATCGAAGAACTGAAATTGAAAAAGCTTCTGAAAGAAGAAAAGAAGATGAATCCAATCGTTGTTATTTTAATCGTGATTGGTGTTATCGTTGTGATTGCTGCAGCAGCATATGCAATCTATCGCTTCTTTGCACCAGAATATTTAGAAGGTTTGGATGACGATTTTGAGGATGAATTTGAAGATGATTTTTTTGAGGATGATGAAATCGTTTTAGATGACAGTGTTGAACACGAAATCTTTGCAGATTAATAAAATCTTCATAATTCTTAAACTTTTCTCTAGAGATATTCATAATTGATTTTGCTAGGATGAAAGCACAGGACGAATAAGTACCTGTGCTTTTTTATTTTACTATTTTGAGGAAAGAAGAAATTTAGTTATGAGCAGAAATTATGAAGTTACTCCAGAGTTGAGAAGAAAATGGGAAAGAAAAAAATTAGAACGTAAACGACAGATTCGAAGGAGAATAGTAGCTTTTGTGGTACTTTTTGTTGTGATTTTGACAGGTGTATTATACAAGCTGAATGTGATACCACACAAATATTATTATAATTCTCATTTTGGGATTACCACATATAAGAGTCAGGTGGACAAGGATGGAGACGGAATCGATGATCAGTCGGATATCTTGTTTGGTGTGAGAGATTATATTGATAATAAACCGAAGTATAAAAGTGCTTATTATGCAGGCGGATATCCCGATGATGGATATGGGGTATGTACAGACGTGGTAGCGCAGGGATTTTTAAAGGCCGGATATGATTTGATGGAGCTGGTAAGCGCAGATATCCAGGCACATCCAGAAGATTATGACATTGATATTCCTGATAAGAATATTGATTTTCGTAGAGTGCGAAATCTTTATGTGTATTTTCAGCACACCGCCATTTCTTTGACGACGGATGTTTCGGATTTTGAAGAATGGCAGGGTGGTGATGTGGTTGTGTTTAAGAATCATATTGGGATTGTTTCGGACCGACGTAATGCCAATGGCACTCCATTTGTGATTCACCATGGCAGCACGACACAGATTGGATATGAGCAGGATATCTTAGAGGGAAGAAACGATATTATCGGACATTTTCGAATAAATTAAATAAAGAAAAAACGAAAAGGACTATTGTAAAAACAGTAGTCCTTATTTTATAATAGCTAGGTATGAACGAGAAAGGCAGCGTATTTTATGAAAAAGGGTCAGATTGCAGAAGGTCGTATTGACCATGTGGTGTTTCCAAATAAAGGAATTGCGATTACAGAAGAGGGAGAACGCGTAGTGGTGAAAAACACCATTCCAGGACAGAAGGTCTCTTTCTTAGTGAATAAAGTAAGAAAAGGTAAGGCAGAGGGCAGACTTTTAGAAACAATCGAGAAGTCACCGTTAGAAGTAGAGGCATCCTGCCCACACTTCGGTGAATGTGGTGGATGTACCTACCTTAGCCTTCCTTATGAAGAACAATTGAACATCAAAGAAACTCAGGTTCACGACATGATGAAAGAAGCCATCGGCGATGCCTGTGAATATGAGTGGTTAGGCATAAAGGGAAGTCCATTGCAGGCGGCATACCGCAATAAAATGGAGTTCTCTTTTGGTGATGCGTTTAAAGGTGGTCCACTGGCTTTGGGACAGCATAAACGTGGTAGTTTTTATGATATCTTGACTGTAACAGCTTGTCAGATTGTGGATGAAGATTTTCGTGCGATTTTGAAAGCAACGGTAGAGTTTTTTGGAGAAAGAGAGATTTCTTTTTTTCATAGATTGACACATGTGGGATATCTTCGTCATCTGTTGGTGAGAAAAGCAGTTAAGACACAGGAAATTCTGGTAGATTTGGTAACCACGACTCAGATGGAAAATGATGCAGAATTACTAAATCAGTGGAAGGACATGCTTTGTGCTTTGCCATTGAAGGGTGTATTGAAAGGCGTGCTTCGTACCAAGAATGATAGTGTGGCTGATGTGGTTCGAAATGATGGTACAGAAATCCTATTTGGACAAGATTATTTTTATGAAGAATTATTAGGTTTGAAATTCAAGATTTCTCCATTTTCGTTCTTCCAGACCAATTCCCTTGGGGCAGAAGTGCTTTACGAAACAGCAAGAGAATTTATTCTTTCGGATAATGCAGATTTGCTTCGTGAAAAAACTGTGTATGACCTTTACAGTGGTACAGGCACGATTGCACAGATGTTAGCACCGGTGGCAAAAGAGGTTGTAGGTGTAGAGATTATCGAAGAAGCGGTAGAAGCAGCGAAGGAAAATGCAGCTCTAAATGGTTTAGAAAACTGCAAATTCTTAGCAGGCGATGTACTTAAGGTGCTTGATACAATTGAAGAAAAACCAGACTATATCGTGCTTGATCCGCCACGTGATGGAATTCATCCAAAGGCAATTGAGAAAATAATCAATTATGGCGTAGAAAATATGATTTATATTTCCTGCAAACCAACTTCTCTGGCAAGAGATTTGGAAATCTTCCTTGCGAGAGGCTATGATGTGAAAAAAATTTGTTGTGTGGACATGTTTCCGAATACGGTGCATGTGGAGACAATTTGTCTTTTGTCCAAACGCAATGAAGTAAGATAAAATAGAAGAGGAACAAAAGACGATGAAAAGATTTTTAGTATTAGTTATGGCACTTGTATTACTTTTTACAGGTACCGAATATGCCCTGGCAGATAATGAAACAGCTTCCGCAAATACAAGAGATGGTGGAGAATTGGTAATCATGCTTGACCCAGGTCATGATGCGACTCATGGTGGTGCTGTAGGTGGCGGAGTTATTGAACAGCAGGCAGTGCTCAAAATTGGTTTGTATTTAAGAGATGAATTAAATAAATATGAAAATGTAAAAGTTTATATGACGCGAGAAGGAATGGATTGTGCATTCCCTAATACAATCGGAGTACCAGAAGGTTCCAAACGTTGTAATGAAGCCAGAGTTGCATATGCAGACAGTGTAGAGGCAGATGTGTTTATTGCATTGCATTTAAATTCCTATACAAACAGTACTCCAAATGGGGCAATTGTTTATGTGCAGAATAATAACTTCTCACCTGAAGCAGGAAAAATTTCACAGGAACTTGGACAGTGTATTGTAAATCGCTTAGCTGAGTTAGGATTGAAAAATGGTGGAATTTTCCAAAAGGGTTCCGCTGCGGATACCAGACCAGAAGAGTATTATTATGAAGACGGCTCAATTGCAGATTATTATAGAGTACTTCGCTATTCCAAAAAAGTACATATGCCAGCGATGATTATTGAGCATGCATTCTTATCCAATCCTTCGGATGTAGCCTTGGTGCTTTCGTCAGAAGATGGCTTAAAAGCATTGGCACTTAAGGATGCACAGGGGATTGTAGATTATTACGGATTAACCTTAAAAGAAGGCTGTGTAGCAGGTGAGCTTCCAGATATTCAGCAGGTGCCAGAGACTCAGACGAAGCCATCCCCAGAACCGGAACCACAGCCAGAACCAGAGTCAACACCGGAACCAGAAACTGAGATAGAGACACAGATTCCAGAGGAGACAGAAACAGAAATGATTCCGGAAGAAACGGAAAAAGTAGAAGAACCTACGGAAGAAGACACAACAGCTGACGATTTGGATGCTTCCAGTGAACCAAAGGAGTTTCCTTGGGGTGGAATCGTTATGTTAGTTGTAATGTTTATTGCTGGTGGAATCGGTGGTGCTGTAGGGGTAAGGTATTATCTTAAGAAACAGAGTGCAATGCATAAAAAAGACGAAGAGTAAGCAAAAATAAGAAGTATTTTTGTAGGATTCGTCATTGAAAATTGAACAAGAAAAGAATATGATTAAACTCGTGCAAATTTTCTTAATTTGCACGAGTTTTTTACATGTTCGAGGAGTGAAAAGTGAAACAATGGAAAAATTAAAACCAAAGTTGTTTTCGGTTATGAAGACATATAGCAAAGAACAGTTTGTGAAGGATGTAATAGCGGGTATTATCGTAGCCATTATCGCATTACCATTATCGATTGCCCTAGCGCTTGCATCAGGAGTAACCCCTGAGAAGGGTATTTATACTGCAATTGTTGCAGGTTTTTTGATTTCCTTCTTTGGTGGAAGCAGAGTGCAGATTGCAGGGCCTACGGCTGCCTTTGCTACCATTGTAGCAGGAATTGTAGCACGAAATGGTATGGAAGGTCTGGTAGTTGCTACTATTTTGGCTGGTATCATTTTGATTATCATGGGACTTCTAAAGATGGGAAGTCTGATTAAATTTATTCCATATACGATTACCACAGGGTTTACGGCTGGTATTGCAGTGACGATTGTGGTAGGACAGGTAAAATCCTATTTAGGATTGACCACAGACCCAAGTGTAAATGCCATCGAAACAATGGAAAAGATCGAAGAGGTCGTTCGTCATATGGATACCTTAAACTGGTCTGCCGTAGTGGTTGGTCTGGTATCCTCCGTTATTTTATGGATTTGTCCAAAATTGCCAGGCGTTTTAAATAAAATACCAGGTTCCCTTGTTGCGGTAATTGTCGGTATTCTTATGGTTTCTGGATTAAATATGGATGTTAAGACAATCGGAGAATTGTATACGATTACTTCGGAATTGCCTAAAATTCAATTACCAGTATTCTCATTTGAAGTAGTAAGAAATGTACTTCCAGATGCCTTTACCATTGCCATTCTGGCTGGAATTGAATCCTTGCTTTCCTGTGTCGTAGCAGATAGTATGGTAAATAGTAAGCATCGTTCCAATATGGAACTTGTTGCCCAGGGAATTGGTAACGTAGGTTCGGCACTCTTTGGAGGGATTCCAGCGACAGGTGCGATTGCGAGAACTGCTGCGAATGTAAAGAATGGCGGAAGAACACCGATTGCCGGAATGGTACATGCCATTACCTTATTGCTTATTTTAGTGGTGTTAATGCCATATGCAGGTATGATTCCAATGCCGACGATTGCGGCTATCCTTTTTATGGTTGCATATAATATGTCAGAGTGGAGAGAATTTGTGCATTTGTGCAAAACAGCACCGAAGAGTGATATTATTGTACTTGTGACAACCTTCGTGTTGACAGTTGTATTTGACCTCGTGGTTGCTATTGGAGTGGGTATTGTTCTCGCGGCTATGTTGTTTATGAAACGTATGAGTGAGGAAACTGGCGTAGAGGGCTGGAGATATATTGATGATGAAAATGATCCAGACAGTATCGCTTTAAGAGTTGTTCCAAAGAATACTGTTGTGTATGAAATCAGTGGTCCACTATTCTTTGGTGCAGCAGATAAAATTTTGAATATTAAGTTGAAGGACAAATATAATGCATTGATTCTTCGAATGAGAAGTGTAAATGCTTTGGATGCAACAGCAATGCATTTTTTGGAACAGTTTTATGAAAAATGTGAGAAAAAAGGTATCACACTCATTTTATCACATGTAAATGAACAGCCAATGCATGTTATGAAAAAAGCGGGCTTTGATGCAATGGTGGGAGAAGAAAACTTTTGTGCACACATTGATGATGCTTTAAAACGTGCTGTAGAATTGCAATAAGGAGTAGAAATGGAAAATCAGGAAAAAGTTCACAAAAGACGTGTCCGCTATTCTGGCACACATCCAAGAAATTATAAAGAAAAGTATAAGGAACATAATCCGGAAAAATATGCAGAGACCATTGCGAAGGTCATTCAAAAGGGAAGTACTCCAGCAGGTATGCATATTTCCATTATGGTGCAGGAGATTTTGGATTTTCTGCAGATTCAGCCTGGAATGATAGGCTTGGATGCGACCTTAGGGTATGGTGGTCATACCAAGGCAATGTTAGAACAACTTCAGGGCGAAGGGCATATTTATGCATTAGATGTAGATCCTATCGAATCTGCCAAGACCAAGGAACGATTGGCAAGTCAAGGATTTGGAGAAGAAATCTTAACCGTAAGACTTCAGAATTTTGCTGATATTGACCAGGTGGTGAAGGATACAGGAAAGAAATTTGATTTTATTTTGGCGGATTTGGGTGTGTCTTCTATGCAGATAGACAACCCGGACCGAGGATTTTCCTATAAAGTAGAGGGGCCATTGGATTTGCGTATGAATCCAGAGAAAGGCGATAGTGCAGCAGATAGACTTGCGCAGGTAAACTACGAGGAGCTTGTAGGCATGCTTTATGAAAATGCGGACGAGCCTTATGCAGAAGAAATCGCTCGTGTCGTAATGAATTGGCGTAAGAAGGGAAAGGCGATTGAAACTACGACTCACTTTAAAGAGGTTATCGAGGAAGCATTGAGCACAATTCCAGAAAAAACATTTCCAGAGAAGAATCGAAAAGAAGCAGTGAAAAAATCCTGCCAGCGTTCCTTCCAGGCATTGCGTATTGATGTGAATAGTGAGTTTGAAGTGTTGTATTCCTTTTTGGATAAACTGCCAGAGGTGCTGGCTCCAAATGGCAGAGTGGCGATTTTGACCTTCCATTCCGGTGAAGACCGCCTGGTAAAGCGTTCTTTTAAAGAATTGGAAAAGATGGGAATCTATCGTGAGGTTTCCAAGGATGTCATTCGTCCTTCTCAGGAAGAATGTATCAGAAACGGACGAGCAAAATGCACGAAGATGCGTTGGGCCATCCGTGCAGAGGATTAAGTAGAGGGTCTCGTATGTATAAAAAAGTATTTGGAACACCATTTGAAACCTATGCGATTACGCAGACGGTTCCAGAGACAGATGAAGTAAAATATTTTTCGGTAAAAGAGGAAGGAAATCAGATTACTTTTACGCTTCCATTAGAAAACAATGATATTGTCTATGGTTTGGGTGAAACCATGGGAGGATTAAATAAACGAGGCGGCAGATATATTTCCTTCAATACAGATACAGCGGATCATCAGGATAGTAATCCGTCGCTCTATGCTTCCCACAACTTTCTCATTGTGGATGGAAGTATTCATTTTGGTGTGTTTTTCGACACACCAGCAAGAGTACTTTTCGAAATAGATTACTGTAATTCTGGAGAAATCAAAGTTGTCTGCGAAACAGACTGCGTCAATGTATACCAAATAGAACAGGAAAATGCGTACCTGATTACACGTGAATTTTTGTCTGCGATTGGGAGAGCTTATATTCCGCCGCTATGGGCATTTGGTTATGGTCAAAGCCGTTTCGGATATATGAATGAAGCAGACTTTGAGGCCGTTGTGCAGGGACATGAAGAAAATCAGCTGCCACTGGATTATATTTGCATGGATATTGACTATATGGATCGTTTTATCGACTTTACCGTGGATAAAAAACGATTTCCTGATTTAAAGACATTTGTGGCAAAGCTAAAAGAAAAAGGGATTCAGTTAGTGCCAATTGTGGATGCTGGTATCAAAATTGAGCCAGGAAATGCAGTTTATGAAGAAGGCGTTGCAAAGGGATATTTTTGCAAAAATAAAGAAGATGGATTGTTTCAGGCTGGTGTATGGCCAGGAATGACCCATTTTACAGATTTTCTAAATTCAGATGCGAGAGCATGGTTTGGGAATCAATATCGTTTTTATACAGAACAGGGGCTGGAAGGCTTTTGGAATGATATGAATGAGCCAGCCATTTTCTATAGTGAATATACCAAAGGTCCGAAAAAATTAAACATGATTTTGGATATGCTCTTGGGAAGATTTCGAAAAGAAGAAATCGAGGCTCGCAGAATACGAGATTACCAGTCCTTTTTCCATCAGGTGAATGGGAAAAAGGTTTGTCACTATGATGTACATAATATTTACGGATATTTTATGACGATGGCAGCGAGTGAGCAACTGGATAAAATCTTAGACCATAGATTTTTATTATTTGCTCGTTCCTCTTACATCGGAGCTGGTCGTTATGGTGGAATTTGGACAGGGGACAATACCTCGTGCTGGGAACATTTGAAACTAAATGTGTTGCATATGCCATCTTTAAATATGTGTGGATTTTTATATTCAGGAGCGGATACGGGCGGTTTTATGGGAAATACGAACCGCGAACTTTTGCTACGATGGCTGGCAGTTTCTGCCTTTACCCCTTTGATGCGAAACCACTGTGGTAAAGGTGTTGCAAGACAGGAGTGTTATGTTTTTGAAAAGGTCGAGGAGTTCAAAGATATTTTGTCCTTCCGATATCGAATGATTCCTTATCTGTATTCTGAGTATATGAAGGCTGCTTTGACAGGCGATATGTTTATCAAACCATTGGCCTTTGGTTTTCCAGAGGATGACTGGGCGAGAAAAGTAGATGACCAGCTTCTGGTGGGTGGAAGTATTATGATGACACCGATTCTGGAAGAGGGAGCAATGAGCCGAAGTGTATATTTGCCAGAGCAGATGACAATGGTGAAATACGATGGAAAAGAGTTTCATACGATGCCGATGTCGGCGGGCATGCATCAAATAGAGGCACGATTAAATGAAGTAGTGTTCTTTGTTTTGAAGGATAAATTGGTTCCAATTGGAAAAGCCGTAAATAATACCAGCGAAGTCGATTTGAAAGACCTACAGTTCTTAGGTGATGGTCAGGGATATGAAATGTATATAGATGATGGAATGACGAAAGAATATGACTTGAAAAACATTGTATACATTGACTTTTCGGCTATATAGGAGTAAAATTTTGTCTATTGTTGGATGTATAATTATGCATGATTATACATTGGCACGGAGAAAAATTTAAGGAGTAGTAAAAATGAAAAAGAAATTAGCACTTATCATGGCAGCAGTACTTGCTATGATGTCACTCGTAGCTTGTGGCGGAACAGACACAGAAGTAGTAAATATCGGTATCGTACAGATTCAGCAGCATGCATCTTTAGATGAAGCTACACAAGGATTTATTGACGGATTAAAAGAAGCTGGTTATGTGGATGGAGAAAATATTAAAATTGATTTCCAGAACGCTTCTGGTGAAATCACAAATGCACAGCAGATTTGTCAGTTGTTTGAAAGCAATGGTGTAGATTTGGTTCTTGCTAACGCAACACCAGCTGCTCAGTCAGCGGTAAACGTATTCCAGGAAACAGATGTACCTGTTTTATTTACATCTGTAACAGATGCGGTAAGCAACGGTCTTGTAGATAGTAATGAAGCTCCAGGTAAAAATGTAACTGGTACATTGGATATGCCAGATATCAATCAGCAGATTCAGATTATCAAAGATATCCTTCCTGAAGCAAAGACTTTGGCTATCCTTTATACATCAAGCGAACCAAACTCTAAGATTCAGGCGGATGAAGCAAAAGCAGCAGCAGAAAAAATTGGATTTACTGTTATGATTCAGACTGCGTCATCTTCGAATGATTATCAGCAGGTTATCGAATCTGTAGCAGACAAAGCAGATGCAGTTTACATTCCATCTGACAATGGTTTTGCAAGTGCAATGGCAACTGTAAATCAGACAGCAGTAGAAAATAAACTTCCAGTTTTCTGTGCAGTAGAAGCGATGATTAAAGAAGGCGGTATCGCTACATATGCTATCGACTACTATGAACTTGGAAAACAGACAGCAGCTCAGGCTGTTCGTATCTTGAAAGGTGAAAAAGCATCTGAAATCGCTGTAGAAACACAGAAGGAATTCGCACTTGTAATCAACGAAACCTTTGCAAAGAGTGTTGGTGTAGAAATTCCACAGGAAATTTTAGATAAAGCAGCTATTAAGTACTAATTGTTAGAGGAATATAGGAATTATGGAAATTGTTAGTTGGTTATGGAACATGCAGAGTGGTGCTACCTTGGGTATTATCTGGGGTATCATGGGACTCGGCTTGTATCTGACCTATCGTGTATTAAATTATGCTGACCTGACCGTTGACGGAAGTTTAACCCTTGGTGGAGCAATTTCTGCGGTTTATGTAGCAGCAGGTGTTCAGCCAATTGTAGCGATTTTGCTGGCTACCTTTGGTGGAATGATGGCAGGGCTTGTAACAGGATTTTTGCATACAAAGCTTAGAATCCCAGATTTGTTAGCTGGTATTTTGACGCAGTTTGCTCTGTATACGGTAAACCTGCGAATTATGGGAAAGGCAAACTTCGGTTTGTTAAATCAGGTTACGATTTTCTCCCAGTTAAAGGAGTTAGGAATTCCTTCGAAATGGGTAGGACTTATCGTTGGCTTGGTATTTGTAGTAGTACTTATTATTTTAGTATACTGTTTCTTTGGTACAGAAATCGGTTGTGCACTTCGTGCAACTGGTAATAATCCAGACATGGTAAAAGCCATGGGTGGAAATACCAAAGTATATATCATGCTCGGACTTATCGTTGGAAATGGTCTTGTAGCTATGTCTGGTGCTATGCTTGCACAGTATCAGGGTTATGCAGATATCAACATGGGTGTTGGTACTATCGTAATCGGTCTTGCGTCGATTATGATTGGTGAAGTGCTTTTCAGCAAACGTACTTATTTCCACCGTTTAGCAGGTGTTATTATTGGTTCTGTAGTTTACCGAATTATTATTGCAATCGTGCTTCGAATCAGTATGAATTCGAACTTTATCATCAAGATTACAGCGGATGATATGAAGCTGATTACAGCAGTTATCGTTATCATTGCTCTTATTGCACCAAATATGAAGGATAGATTCCTTTCCAAATTCGCAAAGGAGGGCAAATAATGTTAGAAATTAAGAACGTTTACAAATCATTTAACATTGGCACTCCAGTGCAAAAAGATGCACTTATGGATGTAAATCTGAAGCTGAATGAAGGCGACTTCGTAACTATCATTGGAGGTAACGGTGCTGGTAAATCTACCATGTTGAATGCAATCGCAGGTGTGTTCGAAGTAGAAAAAGGTAAAATCACCATTGATGGTGTTGACGTTACCAAATTCCCAGAATATAAACGTGCAAAATACATTGGCCGTGTATTCCAGGACCCACTTCGCGGTACTGCAGGTGATATGTGGATTGAAGAAAATCTTGCAATGGCACTTCGCCGTGGCAAGACCAGAAGCTTCGTTTGGGGTATCAGCAACAAGGAAAGAGAGCAGTTTGTAGAATTGCTGAAACACCTTGACTTAGGATTGGAAGATAGATTGGATTCTAAGGTAGGTCTATTGTCAGGTGGACAGCGTCAGGCATTGACTCTTCTTATGGCAACCATTAAGAAGCCACAGCTTCTTCTTTTGGATGAGCATACCGCAGCACTTGATCCGAAAACTGCGAAGAAAGTACTAGAGATTACCCAGAGAGTAGTAGAAGAACACAACCTTACTACATTAATGGTTACTCACAATATGAAAGATGCAATCAAATACGGTAATCGTTTGATTATGATGCACAATGGTACTATCATTTATGATGTATCTGGTGAAGAAAAGAAAAACTTACATGTATCCGACTTGCTTGCGAAATTTGAACAGGCAAGTGGTGGTGAGTTTGCAAATGACCGTATGATGCTTGCGAACTAATGTATATTTCGGAAAAGAGAAATATAAGGAGACTACTTCGGTAGTCTCTTTTTTGTTACCATTTTTTACATAATGAATACTCTTTTGGTACATGATACTATTAGGAAGAAAATTTAGTACGAAGGAGCAGAATACATGAAAAATGAAATTACAAAAAATATAAAGTATATCGGTGTGGATGATACCACCTTGGATTTGTTCGAAAGTCAGTATGTCATTCCAGATGGAGTATCGTACAATTCTTACGTCATCTTAGATGAGAAGGTTGCTGTTATTGACACGGCAGACGAGCGTATGCAAAAGGAATGGGAGGAAAATCTGCAAAAGGAATTGAGTGGACGCGCAGTAGATTATCTAATTATTCAGCATTTAGAGCCAGACCATGCAGGTGGAATTTTACGAATGCTGGAGCTTTATCCAGAACTAACACTGGTGGGAAATCAGAAAACATTTCTCTTTTTATCACAGTTTTTACCACAGTCCGTGGGTGGCGTGGAGAATCTAAAGAAACTTGTGGTGAAGGAAAAGGATACTCTATGTCTAGGCAAACATACCCTAAACTTCTTTATGGCTGCGATGGTACACTGGCCAGAGGTATTGGTGACCTATGAGAGTACCGAGCGTATTCTGTTTTCCGCAGATGCCTTCGGAAAGTTTGGAGCGTTGGAAGTGACGGAGGAGGATGACTGGGCGTGTGAAGCAAGACGTTATTATTTCAACATCGTAGGAAAATACGGCATTGCTGTACAAGCACTTTTGGCAAAAGTCAAAGATTTAGAAATACAAACGATCTGCCCAGCACATGGACCAATATTAGAGGCACCATTAGATGAATATGTGAAGTTGTATGATACATGGAGCCGCTATGAGCCTGAAAGTAGCGGTGTGCTTATTGCTTATGGTTCTTTCCATGGAAATTCTAGAAAAGCTGCAGAATATCTGGCACAGAAGCTTCAGGAAAAAGGAGTAGAAGAAGTGGTGCTTCGTGACATGGCACGAGAGGATATGGCAGAGGTTATCGAAGATGCCTTTCGTTATGACCGCATGGTTTTGGTAGCAGCAAGCTATGATGCTGGAGTGTTTCCTCAAATCAAGGATCTTTTACATCGTTTGCAGAGTAAAGGCTACCAGAAACGAAAGGTAGCGATTGTCGAAAACGGAACTTGGTCGCCATCTGCTGGTCGAACTATACGAGAAATGTTAGAGAATATGAAGGATATTGAAATTGTAGAACCGATGGTGACGATTTACTCGACCATGAAGGATAGCGATTTGGAAAAAATAAACGAATTAGCAGAGGCAATGCTGTAAATTTATATTGGAGGATGCGATATGAATGGATATTTTTACGGCTGGTATTTTAAAAGTCAATCAGACACACAGACATTAGCGGTGATACCCGCAGTACATGGAGCAGGACGAAATCGTACCTGCTCTATTCAGTTTGTGACAGAGGATGGAGCATGGACAGTTACTTTTCCAGGTGATTCATTTTATCAAAGTAAAAACGAAATTAGAATAGGAGAGAATCGATTTCGAAAGTGTGGACTATGGTTGGATGTGAATCGTTTGGGCTTAAAGGTAAAGGGGCATCTCTGTTTTGAGCATTTATCTCCGCTCCAATATGATATCATGGGCCCATTCGTTTTGGTGCCGTTCATGGAGTGTCGACACAGCGTATACAGTATGCGACATCATGTGAATGGAAAACTTCAAATAAATGGAAAGGATTATATATTTCAAAATGCTCTTGGATATTGGGAAGGAGATAGGGGGCATTCATTTCCAAAGGAATACGCATGGACGCAATGTTTCATTACGGAGCCAAAGGGAGAAGTTCGGGGGAGTCTGATGCTTTCAGTTGCAGATATCCCCTTGGCAGATTTTCATTTTACGGGTATAATAGGTATTGTGTTTTGGCAGGGAAAAGAATATCGGTTCGCAACATACCTTGGGGCGAGGGTCGTGCAAAAAAGTAATCGGACACTTTTGATTCGGCAGGGAAATATGGAATTGGAGGCGCGACTTTTCGAAAGTACGAAGCAGGCACTTAGAGCACCTATCCATGGTGCGATGAGTCGAACTATACATGAAAGTGCAACCTGCAAGGCTTTTTATCGATTCCGAATCCAAGGACGTACGGTATTTTCTTTTACCACAGACCAAGCATCCTTTGAATATGAGTACTAATGGAGAAAAAATATGCTAGATGTATTAACCCGTGCCGGGTGTTTTATTGCAATTATTGTTGTAGGATATGTGCTTCGTAAGGTGAACTTCTTCAAAGAAGGAGACTTTGCGGTGTTATCGAAAATTACGTTGAAGATAACCTTGCCGGCTGCATTCATTTCCAATTTTTCAGGGAAACAGCTGGATCCGTCCATGCTTTCTTTTACATTGATGGCATTTGCTGCTGGCGTATTATATATGCTTTTGGGATACCTTATCAATATTGGAAAGAGCAAGGAAGAAAAGGCTTTCGGTGTACTGAATCTTCCAGGTTATAATATCGGGAATTTTACGATTCCATTCGTGCAGAGTTTCCTTGGGCCAGTAGGTGTTATTACGACCAGTTTGTTTGATGCAGGCAATGCTTTTATCTGTTTGGGTGGTGCATTTGGAGTGGCATCCAGTATTAAGGGAACTGGAAAGTTTTCGATAAAGAGAGTATTTAAGGCCTTGTCTAAGTCGGTTGCCTTTTTAACCTGCATTACAATGATGATTCTGGGAATGCTGGGGATTACACTCCCTTCTCCAGTTATCCAGCTGGCAGAAATCGTGGGTGGAGCCAATGCATTTATAGCGATGTTGATGTTAGGTGTAGGCTTTAAGCTTTCGGGGGATAAGAGTCAGATTGGAACTATCGCAAAGATTTTGGCAGTTCGATATGGGGTAGGATTGGTGCTGGCAATTGTATTCTACAATCTGCCGATTGAATTGGAGGCTCGAACAGCACTTATGGTATTGGCGTTCAGTCCAATTGGTTCAGCAGTTCCTGCATTTACCGAAGAGATGGGTGGAGATGCAGGATTGTCTGCGGCATTGAATTCAATTTCGATTATTTGTAGTATTGTATTTATGGTAACCATTTTGGTCATCATGTTGTAAGAAAAGATACATGTAGATAAAAGTTTTGGAGGTATATGTAGATGAAGAAAAGAAGTAAATTAGTGATTGTTCTTGCACTGGTTTTAGTGGTAGGTGCAATAGTTACAGGTTGTAGCTGGGCCGGTTTTGGTAGTTCTCTCAATGATTTGACAGGAAACATCAAAGGTAATACCTATGAATGTCAGTTTTATTCAAACTCTGGCGAATTATTTATGACCGCAGAAGGTAAAAACATTAAGATGTCTCCAAATATCGTGGATGAATATACTTATTCTGGAGATTCATGGGAAATAACAGAAACCATGTCATCTGTAATTACGATTACGATTGATGGAAAGCAGATTGAAAGCTGTGGAAGCACGGTTTTATTTGTGGAAAAAGGATTAAAACCAGATGTGGAATTTGATACCTCAGATATTCACATTTCCAGCGATGCAGATGGTTTGGGAGATTTGACCATTGTTGCGGAAACCGTAAACAAGTATAAAAATTACTTCGGTAAAGGTACGGTAGTTGTAATCCAGAGCCAGTTAGGAGATCCAATTTGTGCATATTCTGGGGATGATGTGTACTGGGAAGTGAGCGAAGATTTACCTAAGACTACAAAGCTTATGGTAGATGGCAAGGCACTTTATATTCATAGAGCGAATTTCCAGATTATCGATAAAGAACTGTTGGAATAAGTAAATAGATTAAGGAGTTCCCTCGCTTTCGGGCGAGGGATTTTTTATGCATAAAATTCCTAATTTTGGTAATGCTAATAATAAATAAAATTAGGAGAGAAAAGCAATGCCAAATTTAAGAATTAAATGTGTGCGAGGAAGAGAAATATTAGATTCCAGAGGAAATCCGACGGTTGAGGCAGAAGTGATTTTGGAGTGTGGAGCAATCGGTCGAGGGGCAGCACCGAGCGGAGCTTCCACAGGTGAATTCGAGGCGTTAGAGCTTCGCGATGCGGATGTGCAAAGATACCGTGGGAAAGGTGTGAGAAAAGCCGTCGATAATATCAATACCTTGATTGCCAAGGAAATCATCGGAATGGATGCATCGAATATTTACAGCGTGGACAGGGCAATGATACAGCTAGATGGAACAAAGGATAAGTCCAGATTCGGAGCGAATGCGATTCTAGCAGTTTCGATTGCAGTAGCAAGAGCGGCTGCGGAAGGTTTGGGCATTCCTTTGTATCGTTTCCTTGGGGGGGTAACAGGAAATTGTCTGCCAGTTCCTATGATGAATATTTTAAATGGTGGAGCCCATGCAGCGAATTCCATTGATGTACAGGAATTTATGATTATGCCGGTAGGTGCTGCTAGTTTTGCAGAAGGTCTTCGCTGGTGTACAGAGGTTTTTCATGCATTAGCAGGGATTTTGAAATCAAAAGGATTGGCTACTTCCGTAGGAGATGAGGGCGGTTTTGCACCGGATTTAGCTAGTGAGGAAGAGGCGATTGAGTATATTTTACAGGCAATCCGACAGGCTGGATATGAGCCGAAAAAAGACTTTATGATTGCGATAGATGCCGCAGCTAGTGAGTGGAAAGGAAAAGAAAAGGGAGCGTATATTTTGCCAAAGTCAGGTGTGAAATATACCTCAGACAGTCTTATTGAACATTGGAAATGTCTCGTCCAAAAATACCCTATTATTTCTATTGAAGATGGTCTAGATGAAGATGATTGGGGTGGTTGGAAAAAACTGACCCGAGAACTGGGGCATCAGATTCAGTTGGTGGGGGATGATTTGTTTGTTACAAATACAGAACGACTAAGCAAAGGCATAAAATGTGAATGTGGGAATAGTATATTAATAAAGCTCAATCAGATTGGCTCCGTGTCAGAGACTTTAGAAGCTATCAAGATGGCACACAACGCTGGTTATACAGCGATCGCTTCTCATCGTTCAGGGGAAACGGAGGATACCACGATAGCAGATTTGGCTGTTGCTCTAAATACCTGCCAAATCAAAACGGGTGCACCAAGTCGTTCCGAACGTGTAGCGAAATACAATCAGTTGCTTCGTATTGAGGAAAAATTAGGAGACGGAGCGATTTATCCAAAGATGGCAGCTTTTCATGTAAAGGGAAGTTCGAGACATGTAGAAGAAAACGATTGGCGTTGTGAATAAAACGAGATAATCCTTGGCATAATAAAAGAAAAAGAAAGGATGCAAGCAGTATGAAATATTATGTAAATGAAAATTGCATCGGTTGTGGATTGTGCGTTAGTACTTGTCCGGATTACTTTACTATGGCAGATACGGGTGTAGCAGTAGCAATGGACGCACCTGTCCCAGTGGAGCATGAGGGAGAGGCGGCAAATGCAGCGTATGGTTGCCCAGTGGATGCGATCGAGCAGGTGGGCTAGTTGAGTGAAAGAGGTGTGATGTAAATCATACCTCTTTTCTTATATTTACTATAGCAGGGAATGTTGACAAGTGGACAATATATGCTATACTAACAATATGGTTAGTTGCAACTAACCGCTAAACGAACGACTTTCACTTTAAAATATGAATCATAAAATAAAAGAAAGGATGGTATCGCATATATGGGAAATATTATGTTTGCATTTGGCTTGACCTTAATTGCTGGACTTAGTACAGGGATTGGCAGTTTAATTGCTTTTTTTGCCAAAAAGACCAATAAAAAGTTTTTATCCATAAGCTTAGGATTTTCTGCAGGGGTAATGATTTATGTTTCGATGATAGAGATTTTTAGCAAGGCACAGGATGCTTTGGTAACAGAGCTGGGAGAAAAGCAGGGCGCAGTATGGACTGTCATCGCTTTCTTCGGGGGAATGTTTCTGATTGCGTTGATTGACCGATTGATTCCTTCCGCCGAAAATCCACATGAGCCTAAAAATGTCTTGGCGGATTGTGAAGGCTGTGGAGATTGTGAGGTTTGTGTCAAGGAGAAGAAAGCAAGGCAACAAAAAGAACAGTTGATGAGACTCGGTTTGTTTACGGCATTGGCAATTGGAATACATAACTTTCCAGAAGGTATGGCGACTTTTGTGTCTGCCTTTCAAGATCCAAGTGTAGCGATTCCAATTGTAGCTGCAATTGCAATTCACAATATTCCAGAAGGGATCGCGGTTTCTGTGCCTATTTATCAGGCAACAGGATCTAGAAAAAGAGCTTTTTTGTATTCTTTTCTGTCAGGGTTGGCAGAACCGATTGGAGCTTTGATGGGATGGTTGATTTTGATTCCAATTATGAGTGACATGGTTTATGGAATTATTTTCGCTGGTGTGGCAGGAATTATGGTATTTATCTCTGTGGACGAATTGCTTCCAGCGGCAAGAGAGTATGGGGAGCATCATCTGTCTATTTACGGGCTTATTGTAGGAATGATGGTGATGGCGGCGAGCTTGTTGTTATTTATGTAATTATTAAATTTTTATGATATGCTTGACATTTTAAAAAAGTGGGAATACTATATATCTGCAAGATGTAGTTTTAAAAACTATGTGTAAAAGTTTTTTGAAACTAAACGGAGGTATATGGAATGAAAATTACAATTCGTGAGCCGGGAAGTGCTCTTACTCATTATATTGCGATGATGTTGGCGATGCTGGGTGCGGTGCCGCTTTTAATCAAGGCGACAGCATCACAGGATATACGTCATGTGGTGGCGATGTTGATTTTTATATGCAGCATGGTACTTTTGTATGGAGCCAGCACCTTATATCATTCGGTAAACCTGACAGGCAAAGCATTGAAAGCGTTTAAGAAAATCGATCACATGATGATTTTTGTTTTGATTGCCGGCTCCTATACTCCAGTGTGTATGTTAGTACTAGATAAAGAGCAGGGCTATCCACTACTTGCTTTAGTTTGGGGAACTGCTATTGTAGGTATGCTCATGAAATTCTTTTGGGTGACCTGCCCGAAATGGGTGTCATCCGTGATTTATATTGCGATGGGATGGGAATGTGTATTGGTGTTCCAGCCACTTTTGGAAACACTCCCAACAGGAGCATTTTTGTGGTTACTCATTGGAGGGGTGATTTATACTGCAGGAGGCGTGATATACGCATTGAAAGTTCCATTCCTGGATAAGATGCATAAATATTTTGGTTTGCATGAGATTTTCCATCTCTTTATTATGGGAGGAAGTTTCTGCCATTTCATGTTTATGTTTATATATGTTGCATGACAAGATGAAATAGTAAAATAAATAGAAAAGATAAGGAAAGCAGAGCATGTCTCTATATGAAATTGGACCATTAGCGGCCCGTCGTTACTTAGTGAATGGCGATGAAATCGTCATGAGGTTAGTAACGCAACGAGGACGCTATGAGCGAAAGTCGTGTCCAGATTTTATATAGAGACATGCTCTGCTTTTCATAGCATTTATATATTTCATCTTGACATAAAACTGTATTAGTGCAATAATACAGTTAGAAGAAGTGTATTACTCGAGTGATACAGTTGGAAAGGAGTGAACTGGTATGATTTCATTTGATAATTTTAATATGACAGATGGAAGTCCTATATATTTACAAATCCTTTTATATATTAAGCGAGGGATTATCGCTGGCATCATATGTGATGGAGATGAACTTCCATCCAGGCGAGTTCTCTCCGCATTACTAGGGGTGAATCCAAACACTGTGCAGAAAGCCTACAAGATGTTAGAGGATGAAGGTTTAATTCAGTCGCGAACCGGAGCAAAAAGCTATGTTGTAGTGACTGAGGCAAAATTGACAGAAATTCGTGCAGAGCTTTTGGAAGCAGATGCAATGGAAGCTGTAGCAAAATTGAAACAGATGGGGGTATCACAGGAAGAAGCCCACGGACTTATCGATAAATATTGGAACGGAGGGGAGTAAGATGAAAAGATATATTTCCGTTTTTGAGATGATAACGAGAAGCAGTATATATAAGGTGCTTTTAATATTGGTGGGAATGGTATCAGCAGAAGCGATATCCTTTTATTCCACCTTCCAAAAGTATAGTGAGACTACCCGTAATGTAGAAGAGTATATACAACGAAGCGATTATGATTTGATTTTCAAAATTGCATATGTGTTGATTACGATAGTAATTGTACTACCAGGGATGAACCTTGGAAGTACCCAAAGTTATACCTTGCAGCGTTTACGCATCAAAGAAAAGAGAATTTTCTGGCTGCAGGCACTTTATAATACAATGGCGTATGTGCTTTTGTGGGGAGCTCAGTTAGTAACGATTTTGGTAAGTGTGCTGGTGTATCGTAACAATTTACCGAAAGGTGCGACGTGGAATAACCAAAGTGTATTCTTGTTATTTTATGAAAATGATTTCATGCACAGCATTCTTCCGTTGGAAGATAGTCCAGGCTGGTGGGTGTTAGGATTTTTGATTGTAGGAACGGCTTTGGTAGCAGCAGAATTTACAAAGCAGCAACGCCGTGGAAAATTTGCATTTGAGATATTGCTGTTGGTGGTGGCTATGCTCATATCCTTCCCTAGAGATGTAGGGTATGAATTTACATTCCTGGCAATTTCTCTTTGCATCGTATATATCATTATGGGTATGCGTTGGATATTAAACAAGGTTGATGATGGAGGTGAATAAATCATGAGAGAAAAGACGAAATGGTTAGAAAAATATGCACCTCCAGGAATAGATGTGAGTACAGAAATTGCCTGGCTGATTGGTGGAAATGTGTTGGCCACTCTACATAGTATGATGTTTTTGGTACATTATGTGACAGCGAGAGGTGAATTGTATGAGCGAAGAGTTTCAGGTATGGTGCTTATTGAAGGCACGGTGATTCGTGGCTTTGGAGAATTGACCGCAGGTGTGTTTTTATCGATGCAAGTGGTATGCATCATAGCTCTGCTGGTAAGCGTTTATCATTATTTTTACCATTATCAGGGGAGCAAAATGATGTATCTGATGAAACGTTTGCCAGATAAATGGGAAGTACATAAGCGATGTTTAGCATTACCAATTGCAGGTTCCTGCATCACATTTGTTTGGATGATGTTGTTGAAAATGATTTATTACGCAATTTACATATTGTGCACGCCAAGTCAGTGCTTGCCATTGTAAAGGAGGGGACAGTCATGTTAGAAATCAAAAATGTAAGTAAATTATATGGAAGACTCGAAGCATTGAAAAGCGTAAGTCTCTCGATTCCACAGGGCGAGATTATCGGACTTTTCGGGGAAAATGGTGCTGGCAAAACGACTTTGATGAAATGTATTTTAGGATTTCTGCCATACCATGGCGAGATTACATTAAATGGAGAAGAAATTACAGAAAAGAATATCGCCGCACTCTCATTTGCGACCTGTGAACATTCTTTTATACCGAATTTGACACCAAAGCTTCACGCAGAGTTTTACAAGGAGCATTTCCCAAAATTCCGCGAGAAACGCTTCAAGATTTTGATGGAGTTCTTTGAACTGCCGATGAATAAACCCGTTCGAAGCTTTTCGACAGGGCAGAAGAATCAGTTCGAAGTAATCATGGCGATGTGCCAAGGGGCAGATTATATTCTGATGGATGAGCCGTTTGCTGGAAATGATATCTTTAACCGTGAGGATTTCTACAAGGTATTATTAGGTATCTTAGAGCCAAATGAAACCGTACTTCTTTCGACACATTTGATTGAAGAAGTTTCCGAGTTCGTGGGTCGTGCCATTCTCATTCGAAAAGGCGAAATCGTGGCGAATACTTCCATGATAGAAATTGAAGAACAAGGTGAAAACCTGATGTCTTATATCAAGAAATCCTATAATTACAAGGCAGACCGTGTGGGTCGTGCCATTAGTGAATTGGAGTGGGAGGAGGAATAATTATGAAAAAATCCTTCGTACTATTATTAACTTTGGTAATCCTTTTTTCTGGAACAGCCTGTTATGCACAGAAAGAGATTTTGAAAGAAAAAGATCAGGTGCATTTTACCGAGAAGGTTCTTTATGGTGACAAAGCCGTAGTAGAGGGTGTTACGGTGGAAATGAAGGCAGAATATAGTTCCAATCTCTATTGGGATTCGACGTATGTAATTGGAGCAGAACCAAAAGAAGAAACGGAGTATCGCTTTTATCCTTGGGATTACTCCACGAATGCATACAGCTATTCAGGTTCCATGGATTTTGTCGTAGACTGCACAGATACTGTAGGATTGGGATATGATTATCAAGGTGACGAAAACTATTATGGACTACATGCTGCTATGAAAGAACTCTATGATCAAACAGAGCCGGGAACAGAAAATAGTA
The DNA here is from genome assembly GCA_017481285.1 of Agathobacter sp. Lineage (GTDB taxonomy): Bacteria > Bacillota > Clostridia > Lachnospirales > Lachnospiraceae > Roseburia. The sequence goes on from JAFUPI010000003.1 coordinate 66,173, forward strand.
TCACGGTGTATATGAAAGATTATGTGGATTATTATACATTTGGCTTAAGTTTGCATCTGCCAGAGAATTCCGAGAATAAAACAGCGGATTATTACCGTTATACGTATTTGTGGAAATATGAGGTGTTAGAGGAAATTGCTCAGTTAGAGAAGCAGGGGAGCAATAAAGAAGAAGTGGAACAAATGAAAGCCTATTTGGCAGATTTAGAAACATTTCAAGAGTTCTTCAAAATTCCAGTACTTGATAAAGAAGTGTATACACTTGCAATGTCAAAGGATTCAGAAGGAAATATCATAGGAATTGCGGACAGCCATATGCATGGTGGTTCAGGAACTGGTGAAATCGAAATCCCTGAAGCACCAAATGTAGCAGGAGCAGATAGCTTTGGTTTTCGAGTGTTTTCTGCATTTGACGATGGTGACTGCTACTTTACCTTCGACCCTCATACTTACAATGAACAGCTTGTAGATGTGAGTCAGATTCCAGGTGGTTATGGAATTTACCATTTTACCTATAATGAGAAGGATGGAAGCATTGATTTAGATGATCTGAAAATGGTATATCCATTGGATGTCAACTCCAAATGGGAGAGTATGCAATTGGATGCAAGCGGAAAAAATCTGCTGTTACTTACCTTGGATGAGGAAAAATATTATTTGTCAGTCATTGACCGTGAAACTATGACGTTGGTAGACAAATTCAATCTGGGGAATAGCGAGAGCTATCTTTCACACTGGTCGTATGAGGATTATCTGGTGATTTGTGGAGAGAATCTCATGGTATTTCCGATGGATGAAAATGGCCGTTATTTCCAGGCTTTCTCAGTGAATACAGAGAGCATAAATGAAAAAATAACCCCAAACACTGAAAATGATGGAATCTTCCGCACATATAGTAAATATGACTGGAATGGAGAGACATTGCTTGTTGCAAGTAATATTCAGTATTATGATGAGGATTATGGAAGAGCACTATTTACTTGTGACTTTTATCTGGCTGCGATAGATGAAACAGGACTATTATATTACGGAGAATATAATAGTACATTGGATGAACCATGTCGTCCAAATGATGAATATGAATCGCCGGTAAATGTTCGGTGGAAGTAAAAAAAATAAAGAAATACCTGACCCGCCTAGGCAACTAGGCGGGATTGTGCTATAATAATATATTATCGACAATTACGAGGGGGATAAAATGTTTTTAGGGGTACAGATAGTTTCTATAGCAGTTTTGCTATGTATTATGATTGGTTATTCTGGGTTGAGAAAGCTGCCAATCTATTCTACAAAGTGGTATGGCAGATTTTTGTTATGCGGATTAGCGAATTTTGTGTTGGAATCATTTTCATTACTGACATTATATGAAAAATTGCCAGCAGAGTGGAATCGTTTCTCACATCAGTTATTCTTTTTATCTTTGGTTGGGGTGTTGCATTGCTTCCTGTTATTTATTGATATCAAAGGAAGAAATCAGAAGCGATATACGGTGAAGGAACTTTTTATGCGTTCTGCACCATTTTGGTTTACCGTTCCAGTCGTTTTATTCGGTGAAGTAAATTATTATATTGATGGTGTGGTTCGTTATTCCTATGGTTCCATGGTTACAGGGATATCGCTGATTGCGGCAATGTATTTTGTGTCATATATTTTGCTGGTTTACCATTTTAGAAAAATTCTAACACAGCGCGAAATCGCTACATTTGTTTATGTATTTATTTCCATTATTATTATTACCTTAATTCAGATGTTTGTGCCATTCCTTTTAATGACTTCTATGAGTGTGGCACTTATGGCAATGAATATATTTATGACTTTTGAAAATCCTCGTGAACATGCAGATTTAGAGGTGCTGCATTCTTTAAATAAAAATGCGTTTTATACCATGGTAAATGAGTATGTTCAGAGAAAACAGGAGTTTTACATTGTCAGCATGACCTTGACAAACTCCCAGATTTTAAAGGATGCGAAAGGCTATAATGCGACTGTGGCATATATGGAGGATGCGGCTCTTTATATGAAGCAGTACGCGAATACAGATCTTATTTTTCATCCTAAGAGAGATTGGATTAGCCTTGTGTTTGCCGATAAAAAGAAGTATTACGCTTTTATGGAAGAGCAGAGAGAACTTTTCCAACAGGAAGGACACAATGAACATGGCTCTGCCAAATTTATGATGAGTATTTTAAAGTGTCCAGAATTTGCGGGCAGTTTAGATGAAGTCGTGAAGATTTTGGATTATGTAGATAAAATCAAGAGTGAGATTAAGGACAAAATTCTTCGCATTGATGAGACGATTTTGGAAGAAAAGAATCATTTTGCTCAAATTGAAGCTGTGGTACAGAAGGCAATCGAGGAAGATGGTTTTGATGTATATTATCAGCCTATTTTTTCTAATAGCAAAAAGGCCTTTGTTTCTGCTGAAGCCTTGGTTCGTTTGAGAGATACAAAAACAATAGGATATATTTCGCCAGATGTGTTTATCCCGATTGCAGAAGAAAATGGTATGATTCATGAATTAGGAAATATTGTATTCCGAAAGGTTTGCAAATTTATTAGCGAAAATAATCTTGCATCTTACGGTATTCAGTATGTAGAAGTAAACCTATCTGGTGCGCAGTTTATGGATGATAAATTGAACGAAATTCTTTCCTCCTATGTGAAGGAGTACAATGTTCCACCGGAATTTATCAATTTGGAAATCACGGAAACTGCTTCTATTGAAGCAGCAGCTATGCTGGAATATAATATGCACCGTTTAAAAGAATGTCGTTTCAAGTTTTCTATGGATGACTTCGGAACTGGTTATTCCAACTTAGCAAAGATTGCCCAGTCAGACTTTGATTTGATTAAGCTGGACAAGAGTCTTCTGTGGCCTTGTTTCGAAAAAGAAGGACAGAAAGAAGCTCGTATTATCTTAGAATCTTCTGTAGATATGATTTTGAAATTAGGAAAATCGATAGTTGCAGAGGGGGTAGAAACAAAAGAACAGGTAGATTACCTGACAGAGCAGGGAGTAGAGTACTTGCAGGGATATTTCTTCTCTCGTCCACTTCCTGGGGAAAAATACCTCGCCTTTATGAAGGATAATGATTTAGTTTAGAATCGAGTTTTTTTAAATCTATGAATAATTCTTGGCTCAGTAATATGATTTTACCGAATGAGTGAGAAATGGACCTTATCATATATTAAATGAACACCTTTAGCGGGCCGTCGTTACTTAATGAGCAGACCACTGTCTTGTGGGATGCGAATTTAGTAAAGTAACGAGCACGCGAAGAGCAAAAGTCGTGTGTGAATTTAATATATGATAAGGTCCATTTCGTAGTTATTAGATTAATTACATTACTGAGCGAAATAGTTATAATACTTTAGATAGAAAATCTTTCGCTCTTGCAGTCTTTGGATTTGAGAAGAATTCTTCAGGAGAAGCTTCCTCCATGATCTTGCCTTCATCGATGAAAAGTACGCGGTTTGCAACTTCTTTTGCGAAGCCCATTTCGTGGGTAACGATAATCATGGTTAAGCCTTCTTCGGCAAGAGATTTCATCAGGTCTAATACTTCTCCAACCATTTCTGGGTCAAGCGCACTAGTAGGTTCATCGAAAAGAATCACATCCGGATTCATCGCAAGGGAGCGAACGATGGCTACACGCTGTTTCTGACCACCAGAGAGGGTAGAAGGGTAAACATCTGCTTTTTCTTCTAATCCAATTCGTTTCAAAAGATTCATAGCATTTTCTTTTGCATCTGCTTTGATTTGTGCCTTTGTAGTAGTGATAGCTACAGGGGCTTCTTTTTTGTCCGCAGATTTGAAAAGATTCGTAATTGGAAGCAGAAGGTTTTTGCGTTTGGCTTTATTGAGTTCCTGAGTCTGAATATGAACAGGAGCTAACATAATGTTTTCAATTACTGTTTTGTTGTTAAAAAGATTAAAGTGCTGGAATACCATGCCCATTTTTCTACGATGTACATTGATGTCTACACTAAAATCTGCAATGTCTACGCCATTGAAAATAATCTGACCACCCGTTGGGTCTTCCATACAGTTTAAGCAACGAAGGAAGGTGCTTTTTCCAGAGCCGGAAGGTCCGATAATACATACGATATCGCCTTTGTTGATTTTTACACTGATGCCGTCTAATACATTTTTGTCACCGAAGTGTTTTTCTAAATTAATTACGTCGATCACTCTTTCTCAAGCTCCTTTCCATAAGTTTGATGCCTGCACTGATAATCAGGACAAGTATAATATAAATAAATGCCATTACAATGTATGGAACCATGAATTCGTAACTACTTGAACCGATACGGTTAAATACAAGGTAAAGGTCTGTCGCACCGACAAAGCTTACTACCGAGGTTTCTTTGATTAAGGCAATAAATTCGTTGCCAAGGGTTGGTAAGATATTTTTGATTGCCTGTGGAATTACGATTTTTATCATGGTAGTACCGAAGCTTAAACCTACGGCACGACCAGCTTCCATCTGACCGCCATCAACGGAAAGGATACCGCTTCGCATGATTTCTGAAATATAAGCACCACTATTTAAACCGAATACCAGCATCGATACTTCAAGTCCTGTCATACGTATACCCAAAAGTGGGAGCAGTACGTAATAGAAAATCAAAAGCTGTACTACGATTGGTGTACCACGGAAGGTTTCTACGTAAATATTACAAATTACATTTAAAACGCGTGGTAAAAGTTTGTATTTTGGTACGATACGGACAACTGCAATCAGAGTACCGATGATAATACCGATGATTAAACCGATGATTGCGATGGTTAAGGTGTTTTGTAAACCTTCTAATACTTGCAGGTAAGCTTGTTTTCCGATAAAGATATCGATAAAGCGCTGTACCTTTACATCAAAATTTCCCATGTTTTTCTCCTAATAAAAAATATGTGTTGTTTAGAACTGCTAACAAACACTCGCAAATATAATTATGCTTCGCATAATCACAGTTGTCAAACAACTGATTTGCTGGTGTTCGTTGGCGTTTCGCCAATTGAAATACAAAACAAAAGGGCATTTACAAGCAAGCTTGCATGCCCTTTATTTTGTATTTCAGCAGTTCTAAACTGTTGTCGTTCTACTGAGCATTGAATGATGCTACAATCTTTGCTGCAGGCGCTGAGTCAATAATAACATAATCAATGTTACCATTCAATAAGTCCTGTACAGCTAAAGAACCATTTGCCATTTCTACACAAGTTACAGGGAAGCCTGCGAATCCCCAGTCTTCATCACCTGCTACATACCAGTTGCCTGTAGTCCCTTTCTGAACACCGATTTTGCAAGAGGTATCTTTGCTGTTTAAGATTTTTTCAACATCTGCTGCAGTTTTGCAAGCATCAAATTCTGTGTTGTCAGAAAGTACGATAATCTGCTGTGAAGCGTTGTAGTAAGAATCAGAGAAGTTTACAAGTTCTTTTCTGTCATCTGTAATCGTAAGACCTGCCATAGCAATGTCACATTTTCCCTGCTGAACTGCGGTACATACAGCTTCGAAATCCATATCCTGGATTACTAATTCTTTGCCAAGTTCTTTTGCAAGAAGAGCAGCGATTTCCATATCTACGCCAAGGTATGTTTTTCCGCCATCTTCTGTATATTCAAAAGGAGCGAATGCTGCGTTTGTTGCAACTACCAACTGATCTTTAGATTCATCAAGTTTTGCAGAGGTAACTGCTTCTGGTGTGCCACCTTCGAAGTATTTTTTACAGATTTCATCGAATGTGCCATCTTCTTTGATTTTTTTGATGAAATCATTTACATCTTCTAATAATTCAGGCTGATTTTTGTCAACACCAAATGCATACTGTTCTTCTGTAAGGTTGATTTCGATAACCTTTGCGCTTGTTGTAGCAGAGCCGCCACAAGCTGTTAATGTGCCGAGCACCATTACAAGTGCAAGAGCAAGTGCCATAATCTTTTTCATTTTATTGTCCTCCATTTATCAAGTTTATGCATAAAAATATGTATAAAATGTATAATTATGCAAAAGCCATGGGATTACTATACTACTTCTTATTATAAAAAGCAACATGAAAGATTTTTTTGGTAAAGATTTGTGCAAAATGAGAATTTTTTCGACAAAAACATGAAGTTTGTTGTGGCTTTTTACAATGAGTGTGATATAATTACTTTGTATAGTGTGGTTTTCTATACGTATTTAAGGGAAAATAGGGGCGCGAATATTTTTATACGGGAGAGGGCTCGATGAAAAAACAGAAAGAAAAGAAATTGAAAGCACCTAAGGTAAAGAAACAGAAAGTGCAGAAGAAACAGAAAAAGTTTGGCATTCAGGCGAAGCTGATGATTTTTATCATTCCAATTATGATTGTTTCATTTGTTGCACTGACACTGATTGCATATAATACTGCAAGAGACAGCATTGTGTCAAAAACAGAGGACTTGCTGAAAGCGCAGACCACGGTTACTGCCAGTGATATCGAAAACTGGATTATAAAGAATCAAAAGATTTTTGATACAGTAGGTGATACCATTGTTAATATGCAGATGACAGATGCGGAGACTTTGGAGTATTTTACATATTACTATAATACATATGAAGATTTTCCAAATGGTTTTTATTTAGCGACAGAAAATAACGAATTAATTGATGCGTCTGGATGGGAACCAGAAGAGGATTTGCGTGAGTCTGAGTGGTATCAGCAGGGCTTGAAACACCCATCTTTCCAAATGGGAAATCCATATTACGATGAACTTACGGGAGGGCAGATAGTTTCTGTTACCCGTTTATTAGAGAATTTCGGTGGTAGACAGGCAGTTATTTCCGTTGATATTAGTTTGGAAAGTGTAGCAAAGGCGGTATCGTATTCAAGTGTAGTAGGACATGGCGGTGCAATTGTTATCGATACAGGATCAGGAACGATTCTGGCGGATAGAACAAATCCTTCCTTGGTAGGAAAGATAGCAGATGAGCAAAATGATGCGTTATATAAAAAGCTTGGAACCCTTGCAAAATCATATAAAATTGGTTTGCAAAATCAGGAAATCAATGGAGAAGAATATGTAATTGTTTTGGATCAGTTAGAAGGAACCAGTTGGTATTTGATTTCCTATACTTCTACAAGTAACGTATATGGAGAATTGACGACTTTAACTACTTTACTTGTTTCTGTTAGTGCTGGTGTAACCATTTTAATGTGTATTATTCTTATTATTTTGATTGGTCGCATCACTAAACCATTACATAAACTTACTGATACCATCGTTGCAGTAACAGGTGGTGATTTTACAGCGGATGTTGTTGTAAAAGGCAATGACGAAGTAACGGTTATGGCGAGAAGTATGAAGGAATTCTTGTCTGTAATGCGTGAGACATTAGGTTCTATTTCTCATGTTTCTGATACCATTGATAGTCAGGCGAAGGGAAGTAACCGTATTTCAGGTGAGCTTCACGAATCAGCGGTAGGTCAGTCAGAGGCAATGAGCCAGATGAGACAGAACCTGGAAGAACTGGTTGATTCGATTGAAGTTATTGCGGATAGTGCAACGAAATTAGCAAGTGTGGTATCAGAAACTAGTGAATCTGGTAGACAGGCGATTGTAAATATCGAAGAAACGATGAAGGAAGCTGCTGGCGGACGAGATAGTATGAATTCAGTTACCGTTTCCATGGGTGAAGTAAAGGGTAGTATGGGAACACTGGAAGGAGCTATCACAGATGTAGGTACTGCAGCAGTTAAGATTAATGAAATCACAACCACAATTCGAAATATTGCAGATGAAACCAACTTACTTTCTTTGAATGCAAGTATTGAAGCTGCAAGAGCGGGTGAAGCAGGTAGAGGTTTTGCGGTAGTTGCCACGGAAATTAAGAAGCTGGCAGAAACTTCAGCAGCAGCAGCGAATGAAATCTCTGTATTGATTGATTCCGTAACAGGTTTAATTAATGAAACGGTGGAACAAAGTCACCGCAGTATGGAACAGATTAATTCCAGTGCAGAATTGGTGGATGTTGCATCAGTACAGTTTGACAATATCTTCCAGAGTATTGAAAGTACCAACGATATCATTCAGAATATGATTTCACAGATTTATGAGGCAAATGATGTAGCCACAAATATGGCAGCGATTACAGAAGAACAGTCTGCTTCTGCAGAAGAAATTGAAGCGACAGCACTTAGTGTACAGGAGCTTGCAAATGCAGTTACAGAAAATAGTTCGAATGTAAGTGAAGATTCTTCACAACTTGCGAATACAGCAGAAGTACTTAAAAATCATATTGATAAATTTACAATCTAAAAATAATGGGCGTCACAAATATCAATTTGTCGACGCCCTTTCTTCATGTCTTGAAATAAATATGTCTCTGTATTTTGTGTGCATTTTCTTTCGGTTAAGAAAAACACTTTATTTCTAAGAAGCACTCTGCGTGCTTTTATGATTTATTCTGTCTGTCAAAAGTTTTACAATCTGCGCCACTTTGTCCGTGTGCAAAAGGACACCCTTACGAGGATTTCGTCGTTTCTCTTATGTGGGCAGGATTATAAAATGTCATGAGCCATGCAAACTGTCTGAGGTGCCGCATTTGCACCGAGTTTTTGCATGGCTTATGTAATATCAACTTTATAAGACTGCCCACATTAGAGAAACAGAAATAGGAGTACGTTGTCTGTTGCACACGGACAAAGTGGTGCAGATAGTAAAAGCTATGCCAGACATAAAACTTAAGCACGCAGAGTGTTTCAAGAAATAATAGCGTTTCCCTTAAAGGTTCGAAAATGCACGCAAAATACAGAGACATATATATTTCGAAATATAAAAATAAGGGCGTCGACAAATTGATATTTGTGCTGTCCATAATTTTCCCTTGAAATGAATATGTGGCTGTTTTATAATTTATTTGTGATATTTTCGCAAAAAAGAATGATACAGGAGGTAATTTATGAGTATCAGAGTAGGAATTATGGGTTATGGAAATCTTGGTAGAGGAATCGAGTGTGCATTGAAGCAGAATGCGGATATGGAGCTTGTTGCAGTATTTACCCGAAGAGATCCTAAGACCGTCCAGATTTTAAGTGAAAATGTAAACGTATATCATGTAGATGATGCACCAAAGATGAAGGATGAAATAGATGTAATGATTATGTGTGGCGGCAGTGCAACTGACCTGCCAAAACAGACCAAGGAATATGCACAGTATTTTAACGTGGTAGATAGTTTTGATACCCATGCAAAAATTCCAGAACATTTTGCAGCAGTAGATGAGGCTGCAAAAGAAAATGGTACAGTGGCGATGATTTCGGTTGGATGGGATCCAGGTATGTTTTCTTTGAATCGTTTGTATGCTAACGCGATTTTGCCAAGTGGAAGTGATTATACATTCTGGGGTAAAGGCGTAAGCCAGGGCCATTCTGATGCGATTCGTCGTGTGGAAGGCGTAGCCAATGGAAAACAGTATACGGTTCCTGTAGAAACAGCTTTGGAAAGAGTGCGTAGTGGCGAAAATCCAGAGCTTAGTACCAGAGAAAAGCATACCAGAGAATGTTATGTAGTTGCAAAAGAAGGCGCAGATAAGGCGAAGATTGAGGCAGAAATCAAGAATATGCCAAACTATTTTGCGGATTATGATACTACAGTAAACTTTATTACAGAAGAAGAACTTGTGAAAAATCATGCAGGGATTCCTCATGGTGGATTTGTGATTCGAAGTGGAAAAACAGGTTGGAATGAAGAAAATAATCATATTATTGAGTATAGCTTGAAGTTGGATTCCAATCCAGAATTTACAGCTTCTGTAATCGTGGCTTATGCAAGAGCTGCATATCGTATGAACAAAGAGGGGCAAAAGGGCTGCAAGACAGTTTTTGATGTGGCACCAGCATATTTGAGCCCTGCAAGTGCAGAGGAGTTAAGAGCACACTTATTATAAAGAATTAATTATGTAAAAATGGGGGAGTTATGAGTAACAAAAGATGGACGTCTTATCCAAGACCACAGTTAAAGAGGGATAGTTATTATAATATGAATGGGAAATGGGTGATTGATGAGAAAGATTATATCACACTTCCATTTGCACCACAGTGCGAATTGTCCGGATATGAAGGAAAAGTAAAAGATAAATTCACATATCGCAATATTTTTGATTTGCCAGAGGATTTTACTTTGCCACGTACGATTTTGCATTTTGGGGCAGTAGATCAGATTGCAGAGGTTTATTTAAATGGTAAATTAGTTAAAACCCACGAAGGTGGATATTTGCATTTTTCGGTGGATGTTACAGACTATCTTCAGGAGAAAGAAAATGATTTAAGAGTAGTAGTGACAGATGCACTTGATCGTAAATATCCATATGGCAAGCAGTGTAAAAAACGTGGAGGTATGTGGTATACACCTGTGAGTGGCATCTGGCAGACTGTTTGGATGGAAAATGTACCAGATGCTTATATAGAAGAAATCAAATTGACTCCTTCTATGACCGATTTGGAAATTAGTGTTGTTGGAAATGTGAACGGTTTTAAGGCTACAGTTTTGGATGAGGGAAAGGTAGTGACAGAACAGTCTTTTGAGACTAACACTGGAAAAATCCATATTCCAAACCCAATTCTTTGGGATGTGGATAACCCACATTTGTATGATTTGAAGATTGTGGCAGGAGAAGATGCAATCGAGTCTTATTTTGCACTTCGTACCGTGGAAATCAAGAAAGTAGATGGTATCAATCGTTTGTGCTTAAATGATAAGCCTATCTTTATGCATGGCCTTTTGGATCAGGGCTACTATCCGGATGGTATTTATTTGCCGGAGGACGAAGAAGAATTTACCAGAGATATCCTTCGCATGAAGGAACTTGGTTTTAATATGCTTCGTAAGCATATCAAGATTGAACCAGAGAAGTTCTATTATGAGTGCGATAGATTGGGTATGCTGGTTATTCAGGATATGGTAAATAATGGTGGATATTCTTATATTTTAGATACCGTACTTCCAACCTTTGGTTTTAAAAAGAGAAATGATTGTAAGGGCCGTTATCAGGATACAGAATGTAAGAAGGTATTTGAATGGCATATGAAGGATACCCTTCATGATTTATATAATCATCCATGTATTATCGGTTATACCATTTTTAATGAAGGCTGGGGTCAGTTCGAAAGCGACCGCATGTATGAGATTGCGAAGTCGATTGACAGTACCAGATTTTATGATGCGACTTCTGGATGGTTTGCACAGTCAAAGAGTGACTTGGATAGTGAACATATCTACTTTAGAGCAGAAGAACTTCAACCAAAGGAAAGACCTATGTTCTTATCCGAATGCGGTGGTTTTTCATACAAGGTAGAAGGTCATGTGTTTAACAACGAAAAATCTTATGGATATGGTGCTTGCGAAAGTGTAGAAGAATTAACAGAACGCATCGTAAATATGTATGATGTGATGGTTGTTCCTAGTATCAAAAAAGGTCTTTGTGGATGTGTATACACACAGGTAAGTGACGTAGAAGACGAAATCAATGGTATGTATACCTATGAGCGTCAGGTTTGTAAGGTAAATAAAGAAAAGATGCAGGATTTGGCAAAACGTATTTACGAAGAGATCAATTAAAAGAGGGGTTTTTATGAGAGATAAAGCTGCACAGTATGAATTCGAAGAATTTTGTCATGTGATTGATGGATTTGCTCCATGTATGGATGACTATCTGTATTTCTACGATATTTCGCAGGATTTATATCATATTTCAGAAAAAGCACTGGAGCGATTTGTGATTCCAGCGAATCATTTTTCCGATGTTACAGAGACACATAGACAGTTTGTTTATGAAGAAGATGTGGACATGCTGATTGCTGATTTGGAAAAAATGGTTTCAGGCGAAAAAGATGAGCATAATATCGAATACCGATGGATTGGTAAGGATGGAAATCCTATCTGGATTAATTGTCGTGGTCGCGTGATTAAAGATGAAAATGGCAATCCAAAGTATATGATGGGCTGCGTCAATGAAATTGGTAAGAATCAGAAGGCCGATAATATCAGTGGGCTAAGAGAGGTTTCTGCAGTGGCAGATACTATCGCTACCTTTAGCCGTGTTGCCAATAGTGGATATATTCTGCATCTTGGTATTGATGATTTCAAATCTATTAACGAACGATTTGGGCATGAATATGGTAACTTTATTTTAAAGTCAGTTGCGGAATGTATTACCAATGCATTGAATATAGGAGAAGAAGTTTATCATGTAGCGGCAGATGAATTTTTAATTATATCCTATTTAACGGATGACGAAGTAGATGGTAAGGATTTGTACAATCGTGTTCGCAATAACGTGGATGATTTTATTGAAAAGAATCGTTATCAGACTGTATTTACGATTTCTGGCGGCGTGCTTTCCTGCAAGAAATTAAGTGGTATGGAATATGAAGAGTTGATTAAATTGTCTCAGTTTGCACTTTCACAGGCAAAAAAACAGGGCAAGAATCAGGTGTATTTTTTCGAAGAGGAAGATTACGAGGAGTTCTTAAGAAGCCGTTTGGTAATTAGTACGATTCGAGAAAGTGTTTCTTCCGGTTATGAAGGCTTCGAAGTATTCTTCCAGCCAATCGTAAGGGATAGCAATGATGAAAGTCCATATGCAGCAGAGGCACTGTTGCGTTATACATTGCCAAATGGAGAACGCATTTCACCAATGGAATTTATTCCATTGTTAGAGGAGAGCGGTCTGATTATTCCAGTTGGAAAATGGGTATTAAAGAAAGCAATGGCATTTTGTCAACGCGTGCAGGAAGTTATGCCAGATTTTAGTGTGAATGTAAATGTGTCTTATGTACAGGTGCTGAAGAGTCCATTTATCGTGGAATTTTTCAAAATGTTGAAGGATTACGGCATGTCACCATCTAGTATTACCATTGAATTGACGGAAAGTGGAGAATTGGATAATTCTATACATATTCATAAAGTATGGAATAATTTGCGTCAATTTGGTGTAACGATTGCATTGGATGATTTTGGAACAGGATATTCTAATCTTATGAATATCAGTGATATGACACCAAATGTTGTAAAGCTGGATCGTGGATTTACCATAAAGGCATTGAAAAATGATTTTGAAAAGACCTTGATGGAGAGTATTATTCAGCTGGTACATAGTCTGGGTCTGAAAATCTGTGTAGAAGGTGTAGAAACGGAAGAAGAATTAAATTACATTCGTGCACTTGGACCAGATTTTATCCAGGGATTCTTCTATGGAAAACCTTGTCCAGAGGAAGAATTTTTTGAGACTTTTTGCAGATAAATAATTGCAATATATAAAAAAGGGATATAGTGGAAGCTCTATATTAATGCAGCAACCATTATATCCCTGTTTTTTATTGTATTATTTCAAAAAGTCATTGTGATGTTTGGCAAGAGATGCCTTGATTGCTTCAAAGCTTTCTGGGCTAATCACGTGTTCAATCTTGCAAGCATCTTCCGAAGCGATTTCCTCCGGTACTCCAATTGCTACGAGAACCTTCGTCAGCATTTCATGGCGTTCGAAAATCATTTCAGCTACAGCTAATCCACTTTCTGTCAATGAAATAAATCCAGAATCAGTAACTGTGATATGTTCTTTCTCGCGGAGATGTTTCATAGCGATGCTGACACTTGATTTTTTATATCCTAACTCATTTGCAATGTCAACAGCACGTACGACTGGAAGTTTCTTGCTCAACATGAGTATGGTTTCTAAATAGTTTTCTGCGGATTCATTATAATGCATGTAAATCCCTCCAAATCCCTCAAAATATATTTCAATTAGTATATCATATAGCACAAATTTTAGCAAATAAAAACCAGTATAGATTTTGAAGTTATATAAATAAAAGTTATAAAGTTTATAAAAAAGTAAAATGGCTGGTTATATTGCAATTAGAATAGGTTTGGATTATGATAGATGATAAATAAACTTAAAGCGATTTTAGGGGAAAAGAGGGAAGTAACATGAATTTTAAAGTTGGTGTGATTGCAGGAGACGGAATTGGACCAGAGGTAACCGCAGAGGCGACTAAGGTTTTAGATGCAATTGGACAAAAATATGGCCATACATTTAACTATACAGAAATTCTTATGGGAGGATGTTCTATCGATGCAACCGGTGTACCATTGACAGATGAAGCGATTGCAGCAGCAAAAGCAAGTGATGCAGTGCTGATGGGCTCCATCGGTGGAAATACCACTACCTCACCTTGGTACAAGCTTCCTCCAAATTTAAGACCAGAAGCGGGACTTTTAAAAATCCGAAAGGAATTAAATCTTTTCGCAAACTTAAGACCAGCTTATTTATATGAAGAATTAAAAGCGGCATGTCCACTTCGTGATGATATTATCGGTGATGGATTTGACATGATGATTATGAGAGAGTTAACCGGTGGCCTTTACTTTGGCGAAAGAAGCACCAAGGAAGTAGACGGTGTAATGACAGCCTGTGATACTCTTACATATACAGAAGATGAAATCAGACGTATTGCAATTCGTGGTTTTGATATCGCAATGAAACGTAGAAAGAAAGTTACTTCTGTAGACAAAGCAAATGTACTGGATTCTTCCAGACTTTGGAGAAAGGTCGTAGAAGAAGTAGCAAAGGATTATCCAGAAGTTGCTTATGAGCATATGCTGGTTGACAACTGTGCAATGCAGCTTGTGAAAAATCCTGCACAATTTGACGTAATTCTTACTGAGAATATGTTTGGTGATATTTTATCTGATGAAGCCAGCATGGTAACGGGTTCCATCGGAATGTTATCTTCTGCAAGCTTAAATGAAACCAAATTTGGTCTTTATGAACCAAGCGGCGGTTCTGCACCAGATATTGCAGGCATGGGTATTGCAAATCCAATCGCAACGATTCTTAGTGCAGCAATGATGCTTCGTTACAGCTTTGACTTAGATAAAGAAGCAGATGCGGTTGAAGCGGCCGTAAAACAGGTATTAAAAGAAGGCTACCGTACCGGTGACATCATGCCACAATCGGGTGAAAGCACAGAGGGCATCACTAAGGTTGGTACTGCTGAAATGGGTTCGCTCATTGCAGAAAGAGTTTAAAAGTGTTAGAATAGTGGATATTGTTTCGCAGAGACGTGAAACGGAAATCGAAATATAGAAAAGAGGACGTACAATGAGAAGTGATAATGTAAAATCAGGAATGCAGCAGGCTCCACATCGAAGCCTTTTTAATGCTTTAGGATTTACAGAAGAAGAAATGAAAAAACCTATGGTAGGTATCGTTAGTTCTTATAACGAAATCGTACCAGGTCATATGAACTTAGACAAAATAGTAAACGCAGTTAAGCTTGGTGTAGCAGAAGCTGGTGGTGTACCAGTCGTTTTCCCAGCTATTGCAGTATGTGATGGTATTGCAATGGGACACGTAGGTATGAAGTATTCTCTCGTAACAAGAGATTTGATTGCAGACTCTACCGAAGCGATGGCACTTGCACATCAGTTTGATGCCTTGGTTATGGTTCCAAACTGTGACAAAAACGTACCAGGTTTACTTATGGCAGCAGCTCGTATCAATGTTCCAACCGTATTTGTATCTGGTGGACCAATGCTTGCTGGTAAAGTAAAAGGATGTAAAACAAGTCTTTCATCTATGTTTGAAGCGGTAGGTTCTTACGCTGCAGGAACTATGACAGAAGATGACGTAAGAGAATTTGAAGAAAAAGCTTGTCCTACCTGTGGTTCTTGTTCTGGTATGTACACAGCTAACTCTATGAACTGCTTAACAGAAGCGCTTGGTATGGGGCTTGGCGGAAACGGAACTATTCCAGCAGTTTATTCTGACCGAATTCGTCTTGCAAAACATGCAGGTATGGCAGTTATGGAATTATACAAAAAAGATATTCGCCCATTGGATATTATGACAAAAGAATCCATTATCAATGCATTGACTGTAGATATGGCACTTGGATGTTCTACAAACTCCATGCTTCATTTACCAGCAATCGCACATGAAATCGGATTTGATTTCGATATTGAATTTGCAAACCCAATCAGTGAAAAGACTCCAAACCTTTGCCACTTAGCACCAGCAGGTCATACTTATATGGAAGATTTGAACGAAGCAGGTGGTGTATATGCAGTTATGAAACAGCTTGCAGACATTGGTTTATTAAATACAGACTGCATGACAGTAACCGGTAAGACAATCGGTGAGAACATTGCAAATGCAGTGAATAAGAATCCGGAAGTTATCCGTCCAATCGACAACCCATATAGCAAAACAGGTGGTCTTGCAGTATTAAAGGGTAATTTAGCTCCGGATGGCAGCGTTGTAAAACGTTCCGCAGTAGTAGATGAGATGATGGTGCATGAAGGACCAGCCAGAGTGTTTGATTGTGAAGAAGATGCAATTGATGCAATCAAAGGCGGCAAGATTGTAGCAGGCGACGTAGTAGTAATTCGCTACGAAGGTCCTAAAGGTGGTCCCGGTATGAGAGAGATGCTGAACCCGACTTCTGCCATTGCAGGTATGGGACTTGGTTCCAGTGTAGCATTGATTACAGACGGTCGTTTTTCAGGAGCATCCAGAGGTGCTTCTATCGGTCACGTTTCACTGGAAGCAGCAGTCGGTGGACCGATTGCTTTAGTGGAAGAAGGC
>JAFUPI010000023.1 GCA_017481285.1 Agathobacter sp.
TAGTAAATGCAGTAGGTGCAGGCGATTCCATGGTGGCAGGCTTTTTAGCCGGCTGGACAGAGAAGAAGGATTACGCCTACGCCTTTCAAATGGCGGTTGCCGCAGGCAGTGCCAGTGCTTTTTCGGAGGTTTTGGCAACGAGGGAAGAAGTGGAGAGGTTATTGAAAAACAAGGTGTAATTTATTTGCATCTTTGATATAATAAAAGTAAGAAATTTTAAGAAGAAAGAGGTAAAAGCTATGTTACCAGTTCAAGCTATTTTAGATACAACAAAAGCGTCCTTTGCGATGGAAGGAATGTATGCGACAGAATATGATGAAAAAAATATCACGGATGTGCTAACAGGCAATCGTAGCTTAGAGGAAGTTGTGAAAGAAATAAAAAGTAAATATATTTCAGAGAAGGAATAGAAAATGGATAAATATTATTACGAGTACAAGGATGACGGAGATGTAAAGTACTGTTATCCGGGGACGCTGGTATTGGTAAATAAACTAGAGATTCATGATGGACAGCAACTTAGTATGGTGGAGAGGGAGATTTCGATTGTAAAGGCTGCTGTTTTAACAGATAATATTACAGGCAATTTTGATATCGAACATTTAAAAAGTATCCATAGGTTCTTATTTGAAGATATTTATGAATGGGCTGGGAAAATACGTACTGTTGATATTGCAAAAGGAAATATCTTTTGTTTGGTACAATTTATAGAAACACAATTTGCCGAATTGTATGAGAAACTCAAACGAGACAATTTCCTAAAGGATGAAATAGATAAAGAATATGTAAGTAAGAAAATAGCATATTACTTATCGGAGTTAAATGTAATACACCCTTTTAGAGAAGGGAATGGAAGAACACAGCGTATTTATTGCCAGCAGTTGTGCATGAATACAGGAAAATTTTATCTAGATTTCTCTATGGCAGATGAGGGCGAAATGTTAGAGGCTAGCGTTGATTCATTTATGTGCAATTATGAGAAGATGGAGATATTGATTCGTAAATGTATGAAGGAGATGAAATAGGTTATATATTGTATTGGGCTAATTGGAAGCAAATACAATAAAATAAATGAAGAAAAAACGGTCATCCTCAAAGGTGCTTTATAGTACGTTTGGGGATTTTTATTTTCGATATTCAGAATATTAAAAATCATTTTTAAAATTAGAGAACTACCAGTAATTTTTCTGACTGGTAGTGTGTGTGCGTTAATATTTAATCATGAATGGAATTTAAAAAAATTCTTAAGTTTTCACGCTGATTAGGGTTGAGCAGAGAGATTTCTTTCAATAAAGAGTCATCTGCATTTTTGAGTTCAGAATTCATATCAAAAAATTCTTTCAACGAGATACCGAGTGCGTTGCAAAGGGCATCTAGTATGTCAATAGAAGGGTTTTTATAGTTGCCTAATTCAATTTCTCTGAGATAACTCTGAGAGACACCTGCTTGATTAGCAAGGTAGTTAACAGAAAAATTACGAGATGTTCTAAAATATGCAATTCTTTCACCAATATTTATTTCCATTTTAGTACCTTCTTTTTATGATATTTATAGGATTATCTATATACAGAAAGTTTATCAAAGATATTTCGATAAAGTTACATATATACCGATTGACTTTTAAAGGTATTCTGTTATAATGGGCTTGTCAGAATAAATTCTATTTTACAAAAATAAGAAATTGCGTAATACCATGTATTCAAGGAGGAATGATTTATGAAAATAAAATTGTTTGTAACATTACTTTTTATTATATCCTGTTTCATTGGATGTGGAACAGATACCAATAACAGTGAAGAGAGTGTTCAGATTGAAAATAGTGTGAATCAAAATGATGGAAAAGATGATGAAATTCAAGAAGCACCTAAAGTTTTGATGGATTTGTTTAGTGGAGAAAGAAGAATATGGTTTTATATTGATGGTGACAGGTATGATACAGAACTTACATATGATGATAGCGTGGCTGCAGTTTTTGTAATAGAGAACCAAGAAGTGACACACGTATATTATAGTATGGTTGAGCATTCTGCTATGCTAAACTACATGGATTCTCCAGAGATAAATCCATGTAGTAGCGAACGATATGCTTTAGCTGACTTTGATGGTATGACTGATGATGAAATAATTTCAATGATAAGTAGCACTTATGCGGATGCAGCTATAGGCTATACTTTTCCAATAGGAGAAGCAATGTTAGATAAAAGTGATTTTCCTTATAAAATTCAATATGAAGGTGATTTAGATTCATCGGGAAACAAGTTGAAATATGAACGTCTGAAGTTTTTTGATGTATACTATTTGCGTATTGAGGAAACAAGTACTGTTTTGGGTTCAAGAATAAGTAGCAGAATACAATATGACGAAATGATTGAACCAACTGTTATTAAAAATAAGGAGTATATTGGGATTTTTGATGATAGTCAGAACGTAATGCTTATTACATTAAATAATTATCACCAATTTGATAATCTTGAACTAGACGATCCAAATGGGATGAGTGATTTTTAAAAGAAAAGTATCCAGAAAAGTGAAATGTTAATAGATCACTTTTTGTGGATGCTTTTCTTTGTTAAAGAATATAGTAAGTTGGCTTCAAAGTTAATGGGCATGCAAAAGCGATTATAACCATGGATGTTTACGGGGGATAGCAAAGGAGCTGTTATTGATTTTGTTCCGGAGATGCCATTCTGAAAAGAATGGTTCTTTTTTGCTTATTAAAAGAACGTTTGTTCTGTACATTAAAAATGGTTTGTGCTATAATGTTTATATCGGATTCTGGTATTTAAACATGCTAACTTTGGGAGAACGCATAAACGTTTATATACGCAGGAGGAATACTTATGGAAAAGAGAAATGAAATCGTATTATTTGAGACGGAAGACAAGAACGTTGTTTTGCCAGTAGTGGTAGAGAATGAGACTGTTTGGCTGTCGCAGGCACAGATGATGGAATTATTTGACACATCTAAGCAGAATGTTAGTTTGCATATTCGGAATTGCTTTAAAGAAGGAGAATTGGAAGAAAATTCAGTTGTCAAGGAATACTTGACAACTGCTTTGGATGGAAAAAATTATAAAACAAAATACTATAGTTTAGATGTCATCATCTCTGTTGGCTATCGAGTAAAATCAAAACGTGGCGTAGAATTTCGAAAATGGGCAAATTCTGTCTTAAAACAGTACATTGTAAGAGGTTATGCGGTAAATAATAATCGTATGCATCAGCTTGGTGAGGTGATACGAATTATGAAACGTATAGAAAACTCTTTAGATAGCAAACAGGTATTGACAGTTGTTGAAAGATACAATACGGCATTAGAGCTTTTAGATTCTTATGATCATCAGACGATGAAACGTCCAAAGGGAAATGAAGCTATTTATAGACTTACATACGAAGAATGTAGAGATGTGATAGCAACCATGCGTTTTGGGGATGAATCGGAACTGTTTGGAAAAGAAAAGGATGATTCTTTCAAGGGAAGTATCGGTAATATTTATCAGTCTTTTGCGGGACAGGAAATTTATGATAGCTTAGAAGAAAAGGCTGCAAATTTGCTTTATTTTGTTACAAAGAATCATAGCTTTTTTGATGGGAACAAGAGAATTGCAGCTACAATGTTTTTATATTTTTTAGATAAAAATGACGCACTTTTCGTCGATGGGCAAAAAAAGATAGATGATCACACATTAGTGGCTTTGACTATTATGATTGCAGAATCGAATCCTGATGAGAAAGAGATGATGATTAGCGTGATTATGAATTGCATTATTTGATGCATGTATTAGTTTAGCAATGCTTTGTTGCTTAGTATGAGGATAAGGAGAAATCATGGATAAATTTGTTTTACATTCTGAATATGCTCCAACTGGTGACCAGCCACAGGCTATTGAAGCTTTGGTCAAAGGTTTCCAAGAAGGCAATCAATTCCAGACTTTGCTAGGTGTTACAGGCTCTGGTAAGACCTTCACTATGGCGAATGTTATCGCCGCATTGAATAAACCAACACTTATAATTTCACATAATAAAACTTTAGCGGCACAGCTCTATGGAGAGATGAAGGAGTTCTTTCCTGAGAACGCGGTAGAATATTTTGTGTCATACTATGATTATTATCAGCCGGAAGCGTATGTGCCATCTTCCGACACATATATCGCCAAGGACTCATCCATTAATGATGAGATTGATAAACTGCGGCTTTCTGCGACAGCTGCCATGGCAGAGCGTAAGGATGTTATTATCGTAGCATCGGTTTCCTGTATTTATGGTATTGGTAGTCCAGATGACTATATGAATATGATGGTCTCCTTGCGTCCTGGTATGGAGGTTGATCGTGATGAAGTGATTCGTCAGTTGATTGATATGCAGTACACTCGCAATGAGATGGATTTCAAACGTGGTACGTTCCGTGTGCATGGAGATGTGGTGGAGATTTTTCCTGCCAACAATTCAGACAAGGCTATCCGTGTGGAATTTTTCGGTGATGAGATTGACCGCATTACAGAGATCGATGTGCTTACAGGTGAAATACGTGCACAGTTAAATCACTGTGCGGTTTTCCCTGCTTCTCATTATGTGGTACCAATGGACAAGATTCATGCCGCTTGCGATAACATCGAAGCAGAGTTAGCAGAACGCGTGAAATATTTTAAAGGTGAAGATAAATTAATTGAAGCTCAGCGTATTGCAGAGCGTACAAATTTTGATATAGAGATGTTAAAAGAAACAGGCTTTTGTAGTGGTATCGAGAACTACTCCAGACATCTTGCAGGCAGACCAGAAGGTGCGATGCCAGAGACACTTATTGATTATTTTCCAGATGATTTCTTGATTATAGTTGACGAATCTCATATTTCGGTGCCTCAAATTCGTGGTATGTATGCGGGAGACCGTTCCCGTAAGACTACTCTGGTAGAGTATGGATTCCGTCTGCCATCGGCATTGGATAACAGACCGCTTAATTTTGAGGAGTTCGAGGGCAAAATCGACCAGATGCTTTTTGTTTCTGCTACACCAGGCGAGTATGAAGCCAATCATGAACTTTTAAGAACGGAGCAGATTATCCGTCCAACAGGACTTTTGGACCCAGAAATTTCCGTGCGTCCAGTAGAGGGACAGATTGATGATTTGATTGGAGAGGTAAACAAAGAAGTTGCAAATCATAATAAAGTGCTGATTACTACTTTGACGAAACGTATGGCGGAGGATTTGACCCGCTATATGAGTGAAGTAGGTATTCGAGTAAAATACTTACATTCCGATATTGATACCTTAGAGCGTCAGGAGATTATTCGTGATTTGCGATTAGACGTGTTTGATGTTCTGGTAGGTATCAACCTGCTTCGAGAAGGCTTGGATATTCCGGAGATTACACTGGTGGCGATTTTGGATGCGGATAAGGAAGGCTTCCTTCGTTCCGAGACATCTTTGATTCAGACGATTGGGCGTGCGGCGCGAAACAGTGATGGACATGTTATCATGTATGCAGATAAGATTACAGATTCCATGCGTGTGGCGATTGAGGAAACAGAACGACGTCGAGGCGTGCAACAGGCTTATAATGAAGCACATGGCATCACGCCACAGACTATTCGCAAGTCCGTTCGAGAGCTGATTGCTATTTCTAAGAAGGTGGCTGCGGATGAAATGAAGTATGCAAAAGACCCTGAATCCATGAGCAAGGCAGAGCTTGAAAAGACCATTGCAGACATTCAGAAGAAGATGCAGAAAGCGGCTGCGGAATTGAACTTTGAGGCTGCAGCAGAGTATAGAGATAAGATGATTACTCTGAAAAATATGCTTAGAGATATTGATTAAAATATTTTGAAGAACAAATTAGAGGTGCTAAATAAGATGGCAAAAAGTAAAAAAGAGAGAAAATACATCAAGATTCGTGGTGCCCACGAACACAATTTAAAAGGTATTGATATTGATATCCCAAGAGATGAGTTTGTTGTATTAACAGGATTGTCAGGTTCGGGAAAATCTTCTCTTGCCTTTGATACAATCTATGCAGAAGGACAGCGACGTTATATGGAGTCCTTGTCTTCCTATGCGAGACAATTCTTGGGACAGATGGAAAAACCAAATGTAGAAAGTATTGAAGGGCTTCCACCTGCCATTTCCATTGACCAGAAATCCACGAACCGTAACCCTCGTTCTACGGTTGGAACCGTAACAGAAATCTATGATTATTTCCGTCTTTTATATGCTAGAATTGGTATTCCACACTGCCCAGAATGTGGACGTGCCATTACTAAGCAGAGCATCGATCAGATGGTGGATGCTGTCATGCAGCTTCCTGAGAAAACCCGTATTCAGATTCTTGCTCCAGTGGTAAGGGGACGTAAGGGGCAGCATGAAAAACTGTTCGAGAAAGCAAAGAAAAGTGGATATGTACGTGTGATTGTGGATGGTGCACAGTATGAGCTTTCGGAAGAAATCAAACTGGATAAGAATATTAAGCATAATATTGATATCGTGGTGGACCGTCTGGTAGTTAAAGAAGGCATTGAAAAACGTTTGACAGATTCATTGGAAAACGTATTTGATTTAACGGAAGGAAATGCCATTGTGGATGTGATTGATGGGGAGCCTATGACTTTTTCTCAGAATTTTGCATGCCCAGATTGTAACGTAAGTATTGATGAAGTAGAGCCAAGAAGCTTCTCTTTCAACAATCCATTTGGTGCTTGTCCTACTTGCTTTGGTTTGGGTTATAAGATGGAGTTTGATGAGGATTTGATGATTCCAGATAAGAGCCTTGCAATTTCTGAAGGTGCCATTCAGGTGCTTGGCTGGCAGTCTAGTACAGACCCATCCAGCTATACCTATGCCACACTGCGTGCGTTATCAGAAGGATATGGTTTCGACCTGAGTACACCATATAAGGATTTGCCAAAAGATATTCAGGATATGTTTATTCATGGTGGAGATGGCCGTGTGCTTAAGGTGCATTATAAAGGACAACGTGGCGAAGGTGTGTATAATCTTGATTGGGAAGGTCTGATTAAGAATGTACAGCGTCGCTATCGCGAAACGTTTTCAGAAACAATGAAGGCGGAATATGAGCAGTTCATGCGTATTACACCATGTGAGTGCTGCGGTGGACAGCGTCTGAAGAAGTCATCTCTGGCCGTAACGGTTGCAGACAAAAACATTTATGAGATGACCGATATGTCAGTAAAGAATCTGGTGGACTTC
This sequence comes from Agathobacter sp., assembly GCA_017481285.1. GTDB lineage: Bacteria > Bacillota > Clostridia > Lachnospirales > Lachnospiraceae > Roseburia. The sequence goes on from JAFUPI010000023.1 coordinate 7,201, forward strand.
CTGGATCAAATGGAGCTTACCAAACAGCAGCTTTTGATTGGCGAACAGATACTCAAGGAAATTAAAGGCAGAGTAGGATTCTTAAAAGAAGTTGGATTGGATTACTTAACCTTAACACGTGCTACAGGCAGCCTTTCTGGTGGAGAAGCTCAGCGTATTCGTCTGGCGACCCAGATTGGTTCCGGGCTGGTAGGCGTTGCATATATTTTGGACGAGCCTAGTATTGGTTTGCATCAGAGAGATAACGATAAGCTTTTAGGTGCGTTAAAGAACCTAAAGGATTTGGGTAATACTTTGGTAGTCGTAGAGCATGATGAGGATACCATGCGAGCTGCGGATTATATCGTAGATATTGGTCCAAGAGCTGGGGTACATGGTGGCGAAGTAATTGCTACCGGTACGGCGGAAGATATCATGAAGTGCAAGGAGTCTTTGACAGGTGCATATCTGAGTGGACGCATCAAGATTCCTGTGCCTACAGAGCGAAAGAAACCAACTGGTTTCATTACAATCAAAGGTGCAAGAGAAAATAATTTGAAAAATATCGATGTGGATATTCCATTAGGTGTCGTGACCTGTATCACAGGGGTATCGGGTTCGGGAAAGAGTTCTCTCACGAATGAGATTCTTTACAAGCACTTAGCTAGAAGCTTAAACCGTGCACGATGCATTCCTGGTAAGCATGATGACGTCATTGGTTTGGAACAGCTGGATAAGGTAATTGATATTGATCAGTCGCCAATTGGACGTACCCCTCGTTCGAATCCTGCGACTTATACTGGCGTGTTTGATTTAATCCGTGATCTTTTTGCGGCGACTTCAGATGCAAAGGCAAGAGGCTACAAAAAAGGCCGTTTTAGCTTTAATGTCAAGGGCGGACGATGTGAGGCATGTAGCGGTGACGGTATCTTAAAGATTGAGATGCACTTCCTTCCTGATGTATATGTGCCATGCGAAGTTTGTGGTGGCAAGCGATATAACCGCGAAACTTTAGAAGTAAAATACAAAGGCAAGAGCATTTTCGATATTTTAGATATGACGATAGAAGATGCGGTGGAATTTTTCAAAAATGTTCCTACAGTTTTACGTAAAATTCAAACATTGAATGATGTAGGACTTGGCTATGTAAAATTAGGACAGCCTTCGACAGAGCTTTCTGGTGGTGAAGCACAGCGTATCAAGCTTGCAACAGAGTTGAGTCGCAAGAGTACGGGTAAAACGATTTATATTTTAGATGAACCTACCACAGGACTTCATTTTGCAGATGTGCATAAATTGGTAGACATTCTTCATAGATTAGCAGAAGATGGTAATACTGTAGTGGTAATCGAGCACAACTTAGATGTGATTAAAACCGCAGATTACATCATTGATATGGGACCGGAAGGCGGCGATGGCGGTGGTACTGTGATTGCCCAGGGAACCCCAGAAGAAGTATGTAAAGTGCCAGAATCCTATACGGGAAAATTCCTAAAACCATATTTATAGAAATGATTTTTAAAAATCTTTAAGCAACAAGGGCTGTCGCAAATCTCCATTTGCCGACGCCCTTTCTTCATGTCTTGAAATAAATATGTCTCTGTATTTTGTGTGCATTTTCTCTTAGTTAAGAAAAACGCTTTATTTCTAAGAAACACTCTGCTTGCTTTTATGATTTATTCTGTCTGTCAAAAGTTTTACAATCTGCGCCACTTTGTCCGTGTGCAAAAGGACACCCTTACGAGGATTTCGTAGTTTCTCTTATGTGGGCAGGATTATAAAATGTCATGAGCCATGCAAACTGTCTGAGGTGCCGTACTTGCACCGAGTTTTTGTATGGCTCATGTAATATCAACTTTATAAGACTGCCCACATTAGAGAAACAGAAATAGGAGTACGGTGTCTGTTGCACACGGACAAAGTGGTGCAGATAGTAAAAGCTATGCCAGACACAAAATTTAAGCACGCAGAGTGTTTCAAGAAATAATAGCGTTTCCCTTAAAGGTTCGAAAATGCATGCAAAATACAGAAACATATCTATTTCAAAGCAAGAAGAAAGGGCGTCGACAAAGTAATATTTGCGACAGCCCTCCGTATAATTATAAATTTCCGTTAGAATCTTTGTAACGTTTGCGTAGCTGACCACAGGCCCCATCAATATCGCGTCCCATTTCACGACGAACCGTTACATTGATACCGGCCTTCTCCAGCTTATTTTTAAAGGCTTCGATTACCTTTGTGTTAGATTGCACATAGTCTCGTTCCTTAATTGGATTCACCGGAATGAGATTTACGTGGCAGTTGATGCCCTTAATTAACTGAGTCAATTCTCTTGCATCCTGATCGGTGTCATTTACTCCGCCAACTAAACTGTATTCAAAGGTGATGCGTCTGCCTGTTACATCAAAATAATATTTGCAGGCATCGATTACTTCGTGAATATCGTATTTGTTCGCCACCGGCATTAGTTCCAAACGTTTCGCCTGATTGGATGCATGAAGTGAAAGTGCCAACGTAATTGCCAATTTTTCATCTGCTAGTTCTCGCATTCTAGGCACGATACCACAGGTGGAAACCGTAAGGTTTCTCTGACTGATATTTAATCCTTTTTCATCGGTCAAAAGCTCGATGAATTTCAAAAGGTTATCATAATTATCCAGCGGTTCCCCCGTTCCCATTACAACAACATTGGAAATGCGTTCACCAATATCTTTTCCAATCTGATATATCTGGTCTAACATCTCTCCAGCCGTCAACCCTCTCACCAAACCATCCAATGTGGATGCACAGAAGCGGCAACCCATACGACAGCCGACCTGAGAAGAAATGCAAACCGAATTGCCATGCTTATAACGCATAAGCACACTTTCGATAACATTTCCATCCTCCAACAAGAATAAATACTTCCTGGTCCCATCCAGTTTCGAAATCTGAACCTCTTCTTTTTTCAAGCTGGTGAGGTATGCATGTTCCTCTAAGGTCTCTATGAACTTTTTCGAAATATTCGTCATCTCCGCAAAAGAATCTACCTGTTTTTCATGAATCCACTGATAAATCTGTTTGGCACGAAATGCCTTCTCGCCCAATGATTCGATAAATTCAGTAAGTTCCTTTTGATTGAGAGACTTAATATCCACTTTATTCATTCGAAAGTTTCCTCTCTTTTTCTAATTGGTATTTCAAATCCTATTATGCTTTTCGCTCCAGCTTCGCAATGAAAAATCCATCATGATATTCTCCACCAGGGAACATCTGCTCACTGGATATCAATTCAAACTCTGGATGAGTCTCTACAAACCATGCCACATTTCCTGCATTTTCAGCCGGATGAATCGTGCAGGTACTATAGACCATAATTCCACCTTTTTTTACATAGGTGTGCACCGTATCCAAAATCTGTCTTTGTAGCTGCACCAAATCGCGTTGCTTCTCAGCAGTCATTTTATATCGGATATCTGTTTTCTTTCCCATTACTCCTAAACCGGAGCAAGGCAAATCACAGATTAAGATATCTGCTTTCTCTTCTGAATCAGCATCAAAGACCGTCGCGTCCATTTGAACAGCGTTCATATTCTCCAATCCATGACGCTCGATATTTTCTTCTATCAAAGATACCTTGTATTCTGTCAAATCTCTGGCTTCGACCATACCTGTTCCCGCCATTTTCTCCGCCAGGTGAGAACTCTTACCACCAGGAGCCGCACATACATCGATAATATAATTTCCCTTTTCTGGAGCAGCAACTTCCGCCACCATCATGGAACTGATATCCTGCACATAGAAAAGGCCTTCCTGGAAGGATACAAGCGATTGCAGATAATCATAGCCGCTAATTTCAAAAGCATAAGGAAGCTTATCAATTGCTTTTACTATAACGTCTTCCGCTTCTAATTTCTTCTTCAATTCCTCTGGCGTCGTCTTCAATAAATTCGTACGAATGGTAATCGGACGCTCCTGCAAAAAGCTTTCGCAAATTGCCTTCGTCTGTTCGTAACCATAAGCCTTCATCCATTGTTCTACCATCCATGCCGGAACCGAATATGTAATCTCCAAGAAACGAACTGGCTCTAATTTCTCATCTGGATACTGCAAATGTGTTAACTCTCTTGCAATATTACGAAGCACACCATTTACAAATCCACGCAGTTGTCCAAAACCACGTTTGCGTGCCAGTTTCACTGCCTCATTGCACACTGCAGCATCTGGGATGGAATCCATATATTTCAACTGATACACACTCATACGAAGAAGATTTCGGATGAGTGGTTTCATTTTGTTTACTTTTACTTTCGAGAAGGAATTGATGATAAAATCCATTTCCAGCATATGCTCAATGGTTCCTTCTGCAAGTCGGGTCAAAAATGCCCTCTCTTGTTTTTCCAAATACTGATACTTATTCAACACATCTCGGATGACCAAATGAGAATACTGTTCTTTCTCATTGACCTCAATTAATATATCCAGCACCAGTTCTCTTACACTAACACCGTTAGTCATTACGTCTTCTTCCTCCAAACAGCATGATGATACGAAGCAGCTGTAATATAGCCGAAGCAGCACTCGCCACATAGGTAAGGGCTGCAGCACCTAATACCTTTTTGGTATAAGGCAGTTCCTGCTGACTTAAAATCCCCTGCTCCTCCAACAATACCAATGCTCTGCTAGAAGCATTGAACTCCACTGGTAAAGTAATCAACTGGAAGATAACCGCAAAGGAAAACAGGAAAATACCTGCATCAATAATCATCTGTGAAGACTGCGAATTGATAAATAAACCAATCAAAATCAACGGCCACGCCAGCTTGGAGCCAAAGTTTGCCACTGGTACAAACCATGTTCTTAAATTTAGTGGAAAATAGCCCTTTGCATGCTGAATCGCATGTCCACATTCATGTGCCGCAACGCCAATCGCAGCAACCGAAGTAGAACCGTATACCGAATCTGACAAATTCACGACTTTCGTCGCAGGATTATAGTGATCCGATAATTCTCCTGCCACATGTCCTACCTTTACATCATTCAGCCCCGCACTTCTTAAAAGACGTTCTGCTACCTGGGCACCTGTCATATTCGTCATACTTCTATAAGATGCAAATTTCTTGTAGGTAGATTTGACATTTGCCGAAGCAATCATACAAATCACCGCACCAATCAATACCAGAATATAAGTCCAATCAAAATACATACATTACTCCTTATTCTTCTACTCTGTAAACCAATAATTATCCCAGGACACTGCCCTGCTCAACCTTGTATCCACGTAAGAAAGCATCCACTTCCATACGTTTTTTACCTTCTAACTGTACTTCCAAAAGAGAAAGTACACCTTTTCCAGTCTGCACTTCCATCACACCTTTGTCTACGCGAATCACACGGCCTGCTGCATCTGCCATTTCTTCGGAAACTACTTTTGCTTTCCAAATTTTGAAGGTCTTTCCATCAAGCTTAGTATACGCACTTGGCCAAGGATTTAATCCGCGAATCAAACGTTCAATTTCTACTGCGGATTTATTCCAATCAATGTTACCAAATTCTTTGCTAATCATAGAAACATGAGTCGCTTCATCATGGTTCTGTGGTGTGCGTGTTGCAGTACCATTTGCAATCTGCTCCAAAGCTTCCAAACAAGCCTCTGCACCAACCACTGCCAGTTTGTCAAAAAGACCGCCACCGGTTTCATCCTCTGCAATCGCCAATTCCTTGGTAAGGATAATATCTCCAGTATCCACACCAATATCCATCTGCTGAATGGTAACACCTGTCACAGGATCACCATTGATTACTGCCCACTGAATTGGAGCTGCGCCGCGGTATTTTGGCAAAAGTGATGCATGTACATTGATACAACCGTGCTTTGGCATATCCAATATACTCTTTGGCAAAATCTGTCCAAAGGCTGCTACCACAAAAATATCCGCCTCATATTTACGCAGAAATTCCACATTTTCTTCCAAACGAATCTTCGTTGGCTGGAACACCTCAATCCCATGTGCCACCGCACATTCTTTTACAGGAGGAAACTGTAGTGCACCGCTTCTTCCCTTTGGTTTATCTGGCTGCGTTACAACCAAAACCACTTCATGTCCTGCCTCTATAATTGCTTCTAATGTCCCCACTGCAAAATCAGGGGTTCCCATAAAGATTACTTTCATTATTCTTCCTCTTCTACTTCATATGTTACATCATGAAGTCCGCCTTCTACTTTTTCTACATAGAGATGTCCATCTAAATGATCTAACTCATGGCAGATTGCTCTGGCAAGAAGGCCTTCGCCTTCTACTTCGCATTCATTCATTTCTTCATCAAAGAAACGTGCCATAACATAATTGGGGCGGGTCACACAACCAGCTTTTCCTGGAACACTAAGGCATCCCTCGTCACCAGTCTGTTCACCATCCTGTGCTACAATACGTGGATTAATCATAACTATTGGACCTTCTCCAACATCGATAACCACGATTCTTTTCAAAATACCAACCTGTGGAGCTGCCAGCCCTACGCCATTTGCCTCATACATTGTTTCAATCATATCATCAATCAAATCCTGAATTCTTGGGGTAACTTCTTTTACCTCTTTACACACCTTTGTAAGTACTGCATCTCCCTCTACTCGAATCTCTCTTAATGCCATTTCTATTCCTCCTTAAAATCCACTCATTGGGTTAAAATCAAACTGTACGGATACATTCTGAAAATCCCTGTTATCCTTCATATAATATTCCAGTCGGTCCTTTAATCGAACCAAATCCTGATAGTCTTTTGTTTTTATATAGATTACCTTTCGGTAAATATCATTTACTCTCGCTATGGTCGCATCTGCCGGTCCCACCACCTGAATCGGCTTTCTTTCAAACACCGCTTCACTGTCTATATGTCCCTGCAAACGTTTCACCAGCTTTTCGCTCATGGTTTGTACCTGTTTTTCATTCTCCGAAGTACACATTACCAGAAGCAAATTCCAAACCGGCGGATAAAATCCTAGCTGACGATACATAATTTCCTGTTCATAAAAGCATTCATAATCCTGTGCCTTTGCCGTAAGCACTGCATAATGCTCTGGATTGTAGGTCTGGATAATCACGTCTCCTGGTTCTTCTCCACGCCCTGCTCTTCCTGCAGCCTGTGTCAGAAGCTGGAAGGTTCTCTCTGCCGCATGAAAATCACTGATATGTAATGACATATCTGCCGCTAACACACCCACCAACGTCACATTCGGAAAATCATGCCCTTTGACAATCATCTGGGTTCCAATCAGGATATCTGCTTCCTGATTCGCAAAGGCCTGCAAAATCTGCTCATAACTATCCTTCGTACGAGTGGTATCGAAATCCATTCGAAGCACACGTGCCTGCGGAAAACGTTTCTTCACCATATCTTCAATTTTCTGGGTTCCTGCTTTGAAACCACTGATATATTTCGATCCACAAGACGGACAGGTGCTTGGTTCAGGTTCCTCATAGCCACAGTAATGACAAACCATTTTGCCATTGTTGTGCTGACTTAAGGACACATCACAATGTGGACATTTCACCACATAGCCACAAGCACGACAGGACATAAAGCCTGCCACCCCACGACGATTGATAAAAAGCATCATCTGCTGTTTTTTCGCCAGACGATCTTCCATCAGTTCCTGCAACCGTTCACTCAAAATAGAGCGGTTTCCATTTCGAAGTTCTTCTCTCAAATCTATGACTTCGCAGCTTGGCAATGGTTTCGCCTGTACACGCTGCGTCAGTTCCAACAATTCATATTCCCCATTCTGGGCATGATAAAAACTGTCCATAGATGGGGTAGCCGAACCCAAAACCACGCTGGCATTATTTTGTCTTGCTCGCTCAATGGCAGTTTCTCTCGCATGATAACGTGGTATCGTTTCACTCTTGTATGAGGCTTCATGCTCCTCATCTATAATAATCAGCCCCAGTCTCTCAAATGGTGCAAACAAAGCGGAACGAGGCCCAATCATAATATCAATATCTCCATTTTTGGCACGAAGATACTGATCATAACGTTCTCCCTGTGACAATCTGGAATTCATAATCGACACCCGGTCGCCAAATCGATTATAAAAACGCATCACAGTCTGGAAGGTAAGTGCAATTTCCGGGATCAGCACAATCGCCTGTTTGCCACTTGCTATGGTACGGGCAATCAGCTCCATATATACTTCTGTCTTGCCACTTCCCGTCACCCCTTTTAACAAATAGGTCTTGTGTAAGCCATTTGTAATATCCGTGGTGATATGATCTACCACTGTCTGCTGCATTTCATTTAATGTGAGGTGATAACCCTTGCTCTCCAAGTGGTTCACTGGATTTCGATATTCCTTGGTGGTTTCGATTTCCAAAACCTTTTCTTTCTCCAATGCTTTCACTGTACTGGATGACACATGCAGCTTCTGGGTCACGATAGAGTAATCCAATACTCCTTCTGTCATCAATTCACGCAATAATCTCGCTTTTGCAGTAAAGTGCTTCGTCTCATACAATGCAAGTGTATGAATCGCTTCCTCTTTACCAATCAAAAGTTTTAGCATTTTTCGCTCGATTGCCTTAGTCTTCTGTTTAATCGGAATGACGGTTTTCAATGCCTGATTCATGGTTCCACCATAATTCTTTCGCATCCAGCCTGCCAGTTCGATAAGCTGGGATTCGATTGGCACACTGCCTTTCTTCACTCCAATAATCGGTTTCAATCGAGACACGTCAAATTCTGCTTCATCGGTAAGTTCCACTACATATCCCGTAATAGAACGATTTCCAAAAGGAATGTCTACCAGCACACCAACACGCACCTCTTCCACAAGTTCCTGCGGAATCAGATACTGAAACGTTTTATCCAGTTTTTCATGAGAAATATCGACGATGATATTTGCGTATTTTGCCACTGGTTCACCTCAAAGTTTATTTAAGTCTGCACACGATATGCATACTCCATTTAATTATAAGGCAAAATATAGAATATTGCAAAAAAAATTTGGAAAGGGAAAAGATACGATGCGTGGAAGAAATTTTATAATTTGTGGACTGACGGGCTGGTGTATGGAGATTGCATTCACCTCTGCCAATGCACTTGGAAAAAAGGACAAAAAACTAATGGGACAAACCTCTGCCTGGATGTTTCCCATTTATGGTATGGCTGCAGTCATCGGCAAAATCGCTCCTAAAATTTCCCACTGGCCTACTCCGGTACGCGGACTTCTCTATGGCAGTGCCATTATGGCCGGAGAATATGCCAGTGGTACGTTACTCACGAAGCTTGGGGTATGCCCTTGGAACTACAAAGGTGCAAAATATGCAATAAATGACATCGTCCGTCTGGACTTTCTCCCACTCTGGATGGCTGCTGGATTATTATTCGAACGGATTTTAACTAACGATAAAATTAAAACGACTCCTCTCTCTTGAGAGGAGCCGTATCATCTTATTTTCTTCTGTTTGGGTTGATGTATTTTTCTTCGCAATATTTGCAGCGATATACTTCTTTCAATGGGTCAGTCAACTGGAATACCTGATCCAATTCCTGCTCAATAGAAGTAATACATCTAGGATTTTTACATTTGATTACATTTTTTACTTCTGATGGAAGTGTAAGAGTTCTCTTTTCTACAATGTGATCACCCTGAATTACATTTACTGTAATGTTGTGATCGATAAAACCTAAGATATCCAAATCGAGAGCTTCTACTGGACATTCTACTTTAATAATATCTTTCTTGCCCATCTTATTGCTTCGTGCATTTTTGATAATTGCAACGGTACAATCCAATTTATCTAAATTTAAGTCATGATAAATCTGAAGACTCATACCTGCCTGAATATGGTCTAATACAAAACCTTCATGAATTCCACTAATATTCAACATCTGCTTACACCTCGATTCCTAAAAGTGTCAAAATCAAAGCCATACGAACGTATACGCCGTACTGTGCCTGTTTGAAGTATACTGCTCTTGGGTCATCATCGACTTCTACTGCAATTTCATTTACACGTGGAAGTGGGTGAAGCACCAGCATATCCTCTTTTGCCATTTCCATTTTCGCTTTATTCAGTACATAGAAATCTTTTAAGCGAATGTAATCTTCTTCGTTGAAGAAACGCTCTCTCTGCACACGTGTCATATAAAGAGCATCTAATTCACCAATCGCATCTTCTAAACGTTCTACTTCTTTGTATTCTATTCCATGTGCTTTTAATACATCTTCACGAATATATTCTGGCACACGGAGTTCTTCAGGAGAAATGAGCACAAATTTTACATTTTCATATCGTACCAACGCGTGAATCAAAGAATGTACGGTACGACCGAATTTCAAGTCGCCACACAGACCAATGGTAATATTATCTAATCTTCCTTTTAAAGAACGGATAGTAAGGAGATCTGTAAGAGTCTGGGTTGGATGCTGATGTCCACCATCACCAGCGTTAATCACTGGAATATCTGATTTTGAAGCAGCTACTAAAGCAGCACCTTCCTTTGGATGACGAATTGCACAAATATCAGCATAACTAGAAATTACACGAATGGTATCAGAAACGCTTTCGCCCTTTGCAGCAGATGAAGAATCTGCACCAGCGAAACCTAAAACAGAACCACCAAGATTTAACATGGCAGCTTCAAATGAAAGTCTTGTTCTTGTACTTGGCTCATAGAAACAGGTAGCCAGTTTCTTTCTTTTACAAGCCTCTGCGTATTTATCAGGATTGTTCTCAATGTCATTGGCAAGGTCTAAAAGCTTGTCCAATTCCTCCACCGAGAAATCCAATGGACTAATTAAATGTCTCATTTTCTTCCTCCTATTTTTTCACAAATTTTTTCTATCATACCGCAATCAAATACATATTTCAAGATAAAATTATTACAATTCGTAAAGTTCATCTTAAGAAAATTCCGATTTGGCGACGCCTTTTCTTAGAATTCGAAATAAATATGTTGCTGTGTCTTCTAGCAAATTTCTCTCGGTTAAGTAAAACGCGTATTTTCTAGGAAACACTCTGCTTGCTTTTATGATTTATTCTGTCTGTCAAAAGTTTTACAATCTGCACCGCTTTGTCCGTGTGCAA